>DAMCDT010000205.1:3750-7267 GCA_032058265.1 Tannerellaceae bacterium | reverse complement strand
TCAAAAAATCACCTTCCGCGTAAGTAATTAATCGTCTTCAATCGTGTATATATTAAACATTGAAAAACATAGATGTTAGAACAACACAAAATTGAAGCACTGATCATTCGTTATCTGGAAAGGGATATTTCAGAAGATGAACTTCTTGAATTAGATAAATGGCTGCAAGAATCGGAAAATAATAAAGCAGAATTCTTCCAACTGAAAGCTATTTATGATAATGCACATTACGGTCAACCATTAAGTAAACAGGAAAGTGAGAAGAGTTGGCAACGGATGTATGAAAAGATACAGAACGAATCGAAAGAAGATCAATTAGCCGTTAACCTGAAAAGAAGAAGAATAGTAAGAACTGCACTTAAATACGCCGCCATAATTATTATAGCCTTAGTTATGGGTTGGCAGATATCCGAACGAAGGAATGAGGCGCAAATAAATATACCAACCATAGCCTACAATGAAATTCGGGTAGAAAAAGGAGGCAAACCAAATACATTAATATTAACGGATGGTAGCAAAGTAATATTAAATGCTGCTACGACATTAAAATATCCGGCCAACTTCTCAGAAAGTAAAAGGGAAGTTTATTTAGACGGTGAAGCATACTTCGAAATAGCAAAAGACACCTTAAATCCCTTTGTAGTTAAATTAAAGAATCAGAATATTACGGTTTTAGGTACGGCTTTTAATGTAGAAGCTTATAGTGATAAACCTTTCAGTATAACAACCCTGATAAGCGGTAAGATATTATTGGAAACATTTGACGAATTGGGTGAACCGGTTAGCAGCATGTACTTAAAACCGAACCAGAAAGCGACTGCTGACAATAAAACAGGTTCGGTTTCACTAGAAAATGTAGATGCTTCCCTTTCGAAAGCATGGATAATTGGTGAATTTAAGTTTAGGGACGAACCTCTTATATCTATTATTCAACGGCTTGAGAAGTATTACGCCGTAACCATATCGCTCGAAGATGACAGCCTGAAAAACATCAGATACACAGGAACCTTCTCGCTTGAGCAGGATATCATAGACGTTTTACGGATCATTAATTATAAACAGCAATTCGCTTTTACCCAAACGCAAGATTATATACACATTACAAAACGATAACTACATGTCTAATCCTTAAAAAGAATTTGCCTATGCACACATGAAAAGCACAAAAAAAGAATCGGAAAATGCTTGCAACATTCCCCGATCCAATAGTCATTTTTTAGTTAATCACTCTTTCAATTGTCTGGTAAACATCTATGAAAGAGATAATTTAATAACAAAAACATCCAAATATATGAATAAAAAACGAGATGACAGTAAAAAACTGTATCTGAAAATTGGGCGACTTATGAAAATCACAACCCTGTTACTCATAATGGGTATTATTCATGTTTCTGCCGGTACGTATGCGCAGGAACACAGAATTTCAGTTGAAGTTGAAAATGGAACATTTTACGATGTTGTTTCACAAATAGAAAAACAATCAGAATTTATGTTCTTTTATAAAAGTGATGAAATTGACAATAGTCAACGGATTAGTTTGAAAGCAAATGATAAATTGGTTTCAGACATCCTGAAAGAAATGGTAAAAAACCATGATCTGAAATATGAGATCATTGGTAAACATATCATTATAAGCAAATCAGCACAACAAAACACAAAAAGGATCACTGGAACTGTAATCGATGAAAGTGGTGAATCAATAATCGGCGCTAATGTATATGTAAAAGGAACTACTTTAGGAACAGTTACAGATATAGATGGTAAATTCGTTCTTGATGTTCCCGAATCAGCCCGGTTGGTAATCTCTTATATCGGTTATGTTGATAAAGAAATTATCGTAGGAAGCAATACGACATTTACCATAACATTGGTAGAAGATTCTCAAAGCCTCGACGAAATTGTTGTAGTAGGTTATGGTGTACAACGTAAATCAGATTTAACTGGATCTGTTGCCAATGTAAAGGCTGAAACATTAATGGAAAGGCCTGCAACTACCGTTGAGCAAGCATTAGCCGGACGCGTTGCAGGGGTTAACATCACAACAAACTCAGGTCGTCCAGGCGGACGTACCAGTGTTCGTATCCGTGGAGCAAGTTCTATTAATGCAAGTCTTAATCCTCTGTATGTAGTAGACGGTATCGTATGGGAAGGTTCAGGACTCGACGCCATCAACCCTAATGATATTGAAACTATCGATGTATTAAAAGACGCTTCCGCAACCGCGATTTATGGTACAAGAGGATCGAATGGTGTAATCATGATTACAACAAAACGCGGTGTTAAAGGACAAAAAGCTCAGATCAGTTATGATGCCAATGTCTCCATGAGTCAATTAGCACGTAAGATAGATGTACTTAACTCTGCTGAATTTATGAAAATATGGGAAGACGGTTATAATAATGCTGCTAAATTTGATCCTAATGGTTTCGCAAGCGGCAAATATAATAATGTAAACCCGGCTACAGTTAGAGAACGTTATAAAGTAGGAAATACATACGGAAACCGTGAAATATTCGATGCCAATGGCAATCCGTTGTATGATACCGATTGGCAGGACGAAGCTACCCGTAATGCTATCAGCCATAATCATAACCTTTCTATTACAGGTGGTACGGAAAAGACTACTTATGGTATCTTCCTTAACTATACGGACGACCAGGGTATTATCAAATCATCTTACAAAAAGAGATTCTCTGCCCGTATGAATGTTGAAACCGAAGTTCGTGATTGGTTGAAAGTAGGAAGTGTATTAAGCTTCAGCGATATCAAAGAACGGTTGCAGGATAGAGAACAAGGTTCGGGTAATATACCGAGAACTATGATTGAAAACGTACCTATTCTTCCGGTAAAATGGTCAGACGGAACTTATGCGCAACATAGCGACATGGTCGGATTAGAACAATCCGACTCACCAAGTATGTTGGCCGAAGGTATGAAATGGCTTGATAAAAGCGCTGTTTTCAATGGTAATGTATTTGCCAATATCACCTTTATGAAAGGATTGGATTTCCGCACAACATTAGGTGCTTCCAATACCAATATTACCAATACAATTTTTTCTCCGAGTTGGATAGGTTTGTATAGCGGCCGTGGAAAAGCTAAGGCTGAAGTCGATACTTACCGCAGACGTTTCTGGCAATGGGAAAACCATTTAACCTATACAACAAAGATCAATGACATCCATTCCATCAATGCTATGGTAGGTGCCGAATATCAAAAATATCATTACCTAAGAGCGCAAGCATTCGGAGATAATTTGGCAGACGACTTCTTTGAATTCAATAATCTGGGCCAGGCAAAAGATCAATCCATTAAATCAGAGGCAAAAGGATGGCAAATGGAATCATACTTTGCCCGTTTGAATTATGGTTTATATGATAAATATTTATTGACGGTTACCGGACGTGTGGACGGTTCTTCCAGATTCGGTAAAGATAATAAATATGCGTTCTTCCCTTCGGCAGCATTAGGCTGGCGTGTATTTGAAGAATCTTTCATGGAAGGTACGCGTGATTGG
>DAMCDT010000205.1:0-3740 GCA_032058265.1 Tannerellaceae bacterium | reverse complement strand
CTCCGATATAGGGGAATACAGCCCATTAGCTATGCTTAGTACCAATACATATATTTTTGATTCCGAAAGAGCGCCAGGTATAACAATTGGAAATATTGCCAATCCGGAATTAAAATGGGAAAAAACGGAGCAATGGGATTTAGGTTTCGACTTAGGCTTATTCAATAACCGTATCTCATTGGAAGCCGATGTTTATTTGAAAAAGACAAAAGACCTTTTGTATGATGCACCGGTTCCAGCGACCAGCGGTAGAACAACTATGATGTCAAACATTGGTAGCCTTGAAAACAAAGGTTTGGAGTTGACTTTGAATACGGTAAATATTCAAACGAAAGATTTCCAATGGACCACTGCATTTAATATATCTTTCATTAAAAATGAGATCACTCAATTAGGCGTAAATAATGAAGACAAATTAATTGACCCTGATTTCTTAGGTAAAAACGTTATATTACGTGTTGGGGAATCTTTAAATACATTTTGGGGATATAAATGTTTAGGCACTTGGGGAACAAATGAAGCTGCCGAAGCAGCCAGATATGGAAAACTTCCTGGAGATTTAAAACATGAAGATCTCAATAATGACGGCGCTATCAATGATGCTGATAAGCAAATTATCGGCCGCGGAACTCCTGATTTCTATGGTACATTCAGCAACTATCTTAAGTATAAGAATTTTGATTTCGCACTCGAATTGCAATATTCGGTAGGAGCAGATGTTTTGAATAATACAAACCACTCTTCTGAAGACAGAACAAGTATGACGAATTCAAAGTCTACTGTACTGAATGCATGGACGGAAACAAATCAGAATACTGTTATTGCCCAGACCCGTTATTATGAGGCCGGATATACTTCGTTGATCGATTCGCACAAAGTTGAGAACGGGTCATTCTTACGTGGTAAAAATATATCTGTCGGATATAATTTCCCGAATGCCCTTGTCAATAAGATTGGTCTATCCAGATTACGTATATCATTATCTGCTCAAAACTTCTTCCTGATAAGTTCATATACCGGTTATGACCCGGAAGTAACAACCTGGGATCAGTCATTCTCACAGAACATCCAGTTCTATGATTATCCAAAAGCCAGAAGCTATACATTTGGATTGAATGCGACTTTCTAATTTGATTAATAACATTATATGTATGATTAATATGAAGAAAAATAAAATATGGATGGTATTTCTGGGACTAAGTTTAATGCTGTGTACAGCATGTACAGATTTCCTTGAAGAAAATCCGAAAAGCGATTTTACCGAAGATAATTATTTTCAATCTATCAACCAGGCTCAGAAAGCGGTAGATGGAATATATGAAAGACTGAGAACTCTACAGAATTATGATGGCTATGGTGAAGGACCATGGGTAACGTTAGACCTGCTTTGCGGACATGCCACTACTTTAGGACAAAGTACTTATAATAATTTATACATCCGCCACCAGGCTGCAACCAATAATCCAAGTTTCAAAGCTATCTGGGAAGGATTTTACAAAGGTATCGCGGCATGTAATTTATGTGTAGATGGAATGGAAGGCTTACCCGATTCTTCAGAAAAGACGAAATTATTGGGAGAAGTATATGCAATCCGTGCGCTCTATTATTTCTACCTGACCCGTTTATATGGAGATATTCCTTTGATCCTGGAACCTGTTACGGCTTCTTCTCCGTTGCTTTATCCGGAAAGATCTTCACAAGCTAAGGTTTTTGATTCAATCGTAAGCGACCTGAAATTAGCTGAAACGTCCGAATTACCGGAAACCAGCGTTTCCGGACGTGCTTCTCTTGGTTTTGTAAAAACTCTTTTGGCAGATGTTTATTTATATATGGCAGGATATCCCTTGAATAAAGGTAAAGATTATTATCAACTTGCATACCAGAAAGCTAAAGAAGTGTTGGATAACTCGTACTGTGTATCTCCTACAAACGAATCTTATAACGCGGGAGCAGCAGGAGCAGCATGGTATTCTTTATTTGATGATTATGAGAAATTACACGACGATGATAACAAGAATCGTGGTGAATTGATCTTCCAGATACAATATAAAGAGGGGATTGAAACAAACCAAATCGCTTTTATGACAATCCCTACCAACAAACGTGTTACAAAATACAATGACGAATTCGGTGCATTAATGCCGACATGGCAGTTTTATAACTCCTATGAAGAAGGTGACAAACGTACCGAAGAAAAGCAATTCTTCTTTACTAAGGATGGACATAAAGACGATAAAACGAATATTATTGAATTTGGCCAACCTTCATTATATAAGTATTATGATAAAGTCGGCGCAGAAGAAACGACCCGTAGCGATTTGAATTTTACCATTTATCGTTTGCCTGAGGTTATGTACATTTACGCAGAAGCATATACCGAAGCCAACGGTGCTCCCGATCAAATGTCTTACGATATGGTAAATGCCACTCGTGAAAGGGCAAATCTGGCGCCTTTAGCAAACTTGAGCAAAGATGAATTTATGCAGGAGCTACGCAAGGAACGTGCACATGAATTATGCTTCGAAAACAAAGACTATTTTGATACACAACGTACGCGTTTAGCTTATAACGTTGTAACTAATCGTTTTGAATCTTATAATAGTTTTGCTAACGAAAGCGGAACAACATTTACTGAAAAGTATCTGTTATGGCCGATCCCGTCTACTGAAACCGATACAAACCCTAAATTATTACCTAATAATCCGGGTTGGTAATCATATAGCATTATATTAAATCATCTGGGGCAAAAGCTATTTTGACAGTTATGTTAATCTATCCTTTTGCCCCTTTTATTACCACAAATGAGAAATAAGTGTTTATTAACAGGTATATATTTTATATTTACCTTAGCTCTTTCTGCACAATTATATAAAGATCCGAAAGCATCAGTCGAAAGCCGGGTAGAAGATTTAATAAGACGTATGACACTGGAAGAGAAAGTCAGTCAAATGATTATGACTGGATTGGGTGATATTCCAAACTCTTCATCTGCATACGGAGTATGTGATAGTCCTTTTGAAGGATTGGAGAAGATCGCAACTCTCTCAGCCAAGGCGAAAAAGCATGCGCGTGAAAATACCCGTTTAGGAATACCCCCTATTCAAATCGCCGAATGCCTTCACGGACAATTAGCCTACGGAGCTACTATCTTCCCACAGGCAATAGCCCAAGGAAGCACCTGGAATCCGGAATTAATTGAAGAAATGGCTTCCGTCATCTCTTATGAAGCTTCCGTTTCGGGAGTAGATCAGGCTTTATCGCCTTTATTCGATATTATACGTGATCCACGTTATGGAAGAAATGAAGAATGTTTCGGTGAAGATCCTTATTTAGTAGGAGAAATGGGTTCGGCTTTTGTTAAAGGTATGCAAGGCAAACCGGAAGAAACCCGATACGGCATTCCCAAAGGTAAATTAATGTGTACTGCCAAACATTTTGCCGGATATAGCGTTCCGTGGGCAGGAATAAACCTGGCTCCCGCCTCATTGGGAGAACGGGAAATGAGGACATTACATTTAACTCCTTATGAAAAAGTGGTAAAAGAAGCAAACGTATATTCAGTTATGCCTTCTTATAATGAAGTAGACGGCATCCCCGCTCATGCCAGTAAGTTTTTATTAAAGCAGGTACTAAGGGACGAATGGGATTTTGAAGGATACGTTTTCTCCGACTATGGAGGCCTCAGTCAATTATTTAATTTTCATCATATTGCAAAAGATAAACCGGAAGCAGCAAAGTTC
>DAMCDT010000204.1:0-7342 GCA_032058265.1 Tannerellaceae bacterium | reverse complement strand
CACCGATCTTAACGTTACGGATCGTCCCGGTATTGGTTATTCTAACCTGTCTCCCGATTAATCCTATACTACCGGAAATCTTTTCCGTATAAGCAGTGATCATCTGCTGAAGCTTTTCAATTAATACGGGACGATGTCGGTAAAGCGCGATGATATAAGCCAGTGACGCAGATAATTCATTAAAGATAGGAACTTCGCGTCCGCCTGTTTCATTCAGTACCGATACTGCCACATTATTACCGAAAGTAGCTTTTCCATCGGTTAGCATAATATTGATGTTCTGGATAAAACATTCTTCGCCAATATGATAGTTGGCGATATAATTCTGCACATTCTCTATCAGTACGTTATCCTCAAGTATACAATTATGAAGGGTAACATGCCTTAATCCGCTATGCTTCTTTAATCCGCCCGGCAGTTCAAATTCCTTTTGGAAAGCTCCTAACTTAACATTCCCGGAGAAACGGGTGTGGTGAACGTAATCGATATCAAATACTTCGGGAACTTCAATAGTATCCCAGTTTTCACAATAGCACGATTGAGATTGCAAAATAGCAATCTCTTCCGATCTAAGATTCCTGCGTTTTTTCATAATTAATCATTCTTCGTCATATTGTTGAAATAGAAAGTCATTATAGGGGAAACGAGTAGTATGTATTTCTTTTACACGTTCATATAATAGTATTTTCAGAGCATCCATGTTTGTACGTTCTTTCGCTGAAATAAAAATGCAATTATCCCGCATTTTACTCATCCAGGTACGTTTTAATTCTTCCAGATCAATATTTTCACGTTTGCGCGGAGTCAGGTCATCCTCGTCCTTAGGAGTAAAAGTAAAAGCATCGATCTTATTAAAAACCATAATCATCGGTTTGCCCGTATCATCTATCTCAGATAACGTTTTGTTGACCACATCTATCTGCTCCTCAAAACCGGGATGAGAGATATCGACTACGTGTACTAATAAGTCTGCTTCGCGAACTTCATCTAAGGTTGATTTAAACGATTCCACAAGTTCGGTAGGCAATTTTCGTATAAAACCAACCGTATCGGATAAAAGGAACGGCAAATTCTCAATAATCACTTTCCTTACCGTCGTGTCGAGAGTAGCGAATAACTTGTTCTCGGCAAAGACATCGCTTTTACTAAGCTGGTTCATCAACGTTGATTTCCCAACATTCGTGTATCCCACCAAAGCAACGCGCACCATCTTTCCTCGATTTTTACGCTGCACACTTTTTTGTTTATCTATGTCGACCAAATCCTGCTTTAATTTAGAAATCTTGGAGAGGATTATACGCCTGTCCGTTTCGATCTGTGTTTCACCCGGTCCCCTCATACCGATACCTCCCCGTTGCCGTTCAAGGTGAGTCCATAAACGGGTAAGACGTGGGAGCATATATTTGTATTGGGCTAACTCGACCTGTGTTTTAGCATGAGCAGTCTGTGCCCTTTTAGCAAAGATATCAAGGATAAGATTCGTTCTATCCAATATTTTAACCTGCAGTTCCTTTTCGATATTACGGAGCTGTTTTGCCGATAATTCATCGTCAAAAATGACTAACCCTATTTCGTTTTCAATGACATATTCTTTAATTTCCTGTAATTTACCGGTACCGACAAACGTAACAGGATGCGAATAATCCAACCTTTGGTAAAACTTCTTGACGGGTTCCGCCCCTGCCGTATCAGCCAGGAAAGCCAATTCATCGAGGTATTCTTTTGCCTTTTGCTCGTTTTGTTCCGGTGTTATCAAACCTACTAACACCGCTTTTTCTGTCTGAGCGTTCGAAATAATAAAATCTTTCATGTCACAAAGATAATAATTTCAATATTTTACATACATTTGTCACGTAATAAACCCAATTATAACCAATATAATACTTAACTTATGAAGAATTTTAGATTATTAAAACTACATGTTTCCTTATTTTGTTTATTCCTTTTTTCCTGTCCGTTTCATACACTGGCTCAACTGGTACAACCCATTCAATGGGAGGCTTTTATAAATGATCCCGTTCAAAATGTAATGGTAAGGGATACTTTTCTTTTTCAATCTTTTGAAAATAGTTTGTCCGATAACTGGAATTACGAACAAGAGAAGGGAGAATTATGGGATGCTTCCGCTCATGGTTTCACAGGTCAAGGGGGAAATTTCTCACTTAGAATTGTTGGATTAAAAAATGAGTTGGCTTTCGATGAAATTAATCCTTCAATTTATGAAGATGTTAAAGCTCAATTTCTTTTTGGTACCAGCGCACTTAATATGAATAATGAACTTGCTATAAAGTATCAAATTAAAAATGACAACCAAAAAAAGTACAAATATCTTGTTAAAGCTAAAAGTTCTCAACCAGCCTTTTCATATAGAACAAATACGATTGTAAATAATAATGAATTCATAAATAACCCTTTTGTGACGGTGTCGGGTATTTGCCAATTAACTCTTATGACTTCAGGAGATAATAGCAATTCAACCTATTTCATTATTGATAGTGTCATGGCTCACGGGCTTGTACCTTCCTATTCCCTATTCTCCGGAAAAGGTAATTGGTCTGACACCACGAGATGGAGTCATTTGCCCCCGGCACGTTACCGTCATGCGTTAATAACCGGTGATGTTATCATCGACGACCAGATAGCGTGTAATTCTATTTCTGTCAACAATGGAAAAATACATGTTGATGATGGAGCACAACTGGATATTAATAATCTTATCTTATTTAATGAAAATATCTCGTTTACCTCCGAAGGAAACATTCGTTTGAAAGACGGAATTACCGTCTGCCGCACATTTGAAAAAACGGGCCAGTGGTACTTCATTTCTTTTCCTTTCGATGTACATTTAGAGGACATCGATCCTGCTTTTGAGTTTAAAGATGACACACCAAACGATGGAGGCAATTATTTCTATGTATTATTTTACGACGGGGAAAGAAGAAGCCAGACCAATTCATCGAGCAATAATTGGAAAGTATTAACAGAAAGCACGTTAGAAAACAATATTTTATTTCAAAAAGGAAAAGGCTATCTTTTTGCTTTAGATGCAGCCGCATCAACCCGCACCATCACTTTTTCGTCTGCACCCGTTGAAATCGTGTCAAATTTTGGAAAAACAGGGAAAATTCCGGTTAAAGTATCCCAGGCATCGTACGATGGAAATGAACACCACGGATGGTATCTTTGCGGCAATCCTTTTGCGGCTGCGTTGTCTTTATCCTGCTTTCCGGATACACCGGATTTGGATGGAAACATATATGTTTATAATGGGAAAGATTACCAAGCATACGAAATAGGCAGCAATTATAAAATTCCTCCGTTTTCGGCCTTTTTCGTGAAAGCTAAAAATGAAACCGAACTTGCATTTTCAAATTCAAAAGGTAATACTTCCGACCAAATGATAAATATGTCGTCACCGTTTACAGGGAATAATACAGAGCCTGATTCAAAAGATAATTCCACACAAATAGAGGAACTTTCACTTACCCGCAATTATTTGACTGGCAATATGCTTTATATCGAACATTTGGTACATAATGGAAGCGTTTCAGTATACGATTTAAATGGTAAAAAAATCTTTCAGAAACCTGTAACTGCAGGAAATTCATCGACCCGTTTACCGCTCTCAAATGGGATCTATATTATACATATTGAGTCTCCTACTTATCGTACCCAATTTAAATGCGTTATAAACCAATGAAATAAACGCCAAACATTATACATTTGCAGCAATAGATTATTAATTAAGAAATAGAATGAAAAAGATCAATATAGCAACTTGCGTGCTTGTGATTTATTTGATTGTTATGAGTATAATTGGATGGCCGGGCAATAAACCCGATCCTGATTACCTACAGTATTTTCTGATCATGGGCATATCATTAGGCGTTATACTTATTCTACGTTTTGTTCAGATCAAACGATTCAAGGCACGCGAGAAATGGAAGAATGAAAAGGAAGGTTAATATTTAGGTAACTAACTAATAAAAATAGGACGTCTGCAAATAAAAATAGCTAACGTCCTATTTTATTATTCGCAACACCAAATCCCTTTTTCTTTATCTTTGCACCCTTATGATATTAGTGTAGATGAAAATTGCTGCTAACAATAGTATTCCATATTTGAAAGGAATTATTGAAACTTTCGCTGATGTTCGTTATTTACCTTCAGGGCATTTTACTCCTAAGGACATTGCAGATGCTGAAGTACTGATCGTACGAAGCACGGATAAATGTACACGTGAATTACTGGAAGGCAGCCCGGTTAAATTAATAACGACAGCAACTATCGGATATGATCATATTGATACCGATTACTGTGAATCCGCCGGTATTACCTGGTATAATGCACCCGGAAGTAACGCTTCATCCGTTTCACAATATATATTAGCCTCACTCATTTTTGTTTCACTACAGAAAAAAGAACCATTGAAAGGGAGAACTATCGGGATTATTGGTTTAGGTTATGTCGGTAAAGAAGTTGAAAAAGTCTGCTTAGCGTATGGATTAACTGTATTGCGGAATGACCCGCCACAAGCAGAGATTGAAAAATCCGGTGATTTCGTCTCATTACAAACAATAGCAGAAGAAGCTGATATAATTACTCTCCACACCCCTTTAACCACAAATGGAAATTTTCCGACTTATCACCTGGCAAATACAGATTTTTTTAGATCACTTAGAAAAAGTCCCTGGTTTATTAATTCTGCGCGCGGGCCTGTTGTAGATACCCAAGCACTGATAGATGCGAAGAAAAAGGAGCTAATCAATGAATTGATCATCGATTGCTGGGAGAATGAGCCTTTTATAAATAAAGAATTAATACAATTCACTTCGATCGCGACGCCACATATCGCGGGATTTTCGGCAGATGGTAAAGCAAATGCAACACGTATGTGCCTTGAAAATATAGAAAGATTTTATAACTGTAAAATAAACGGAATCGAAACGATCAGTCCTCCTGCACCTTCTTCTCCGGTTATTAATTTGGGTATGTATGTGAATAACAGGCTTGAACAAGCCGTCTTATCTTCATTTAATCCTTTAAAAATAGACAGCGCTTTGAGAGATTCTCCCGAAAAGTTTGAATGGTTCAGGGATAACTATAATTACCCACGAGAGTTTACAGCTTATAAAATAGCTAATGCGACAAAGGAAGAGACTATTATTATGTCAAAGTTGGGATTTCGCCCTTTATGAACATCTAAGGGAACGTCCTAATTTTAAAACAGTTGTTTTTGACAGACCATTCAATTCACACAATTTACTTACAGTAGTTCCATACTTTTGTGCGATGGTGCTTAATGTATCTCCGGATTGAATACGGTGATAGACAGGAGATCCGTCAGCTTTAGTATTTTCTTTTACAACGGAAGCCGCCGCAGTCGGTTCGGCTTTCACGGTTGTTTTGGTTGATACCCTTGAACCTCCAACACCACAACGGATGGATTGGCCGATACGAAGGGTAGAAGTAGATTTTAATCCGTTCAAACGGCATAATTCATTTACAGTTGTTCCGTACTGGCGGGCAATCTTTCCTAATGTATCCCCGGACTTCACACGATGGTAAACCAACTGATTGTCGGAAGAAGTATAAATATTGCTCTTCTTACCATTGATCTTTACATTACGGAAAACATACAAGTCCTTATGTGGAACACCGTTATCAAAATCAATGATTTCAGAAGGATTGATAGCCTGTCCCAAAAAACGGGTTTCAAAATGTAAGTGTGAGCCCGTAGAACGTCCGGTATTTCCACCTAATGCTATAGGTTCACCCGCACGAACAATATCATTAACATCAACAAGGAATTTAGATAAATGTCCGTATACCGTTTCAAGGCCGTTGGGATGGCGTATCACTACATAATTCCCATAACCTCTCCTCTCAAAATTACGGATACGTACTTTTCCTGCGAAAGCCGCACGTATAGTATCACCTACTTGTACCTTCAAATCGATTCCACGGTGCATACGCCGACGGCGCGGTCCATATTTTGAAGTTACCTTTAAATCACAATCTATAGGTAGAATAAAGGAAGAACAATCAATTTCACATGAATCCGGGAAAGTAACATTACTGTAATCAGCCCTGAAAGGGTCAACCCAACGTGTATCCCAATTTGATCCATATAACTCATCGGCAGGATAAAGTAAGTCTTCATTCTCATCGATAAGCATTTCTTCTAATGTGATTATTTTATCAAGACCAATATCTGTTTTTATTACCCGGTCAGCCATCAATTCGCTAACCTTCTCGTCCATTAACTTCGTTTGATTCGTCACGTGTGCGGCATCTTGTGCAAAAACAGATGTATAAGATATTGTTAGAACTATAAAGAGTAGAAGTTTAAAATTCATTTTTATCAGTGTTCATGATAGTCTCCTTTTAAATTTTATATAATAAAAAGAGACTTTCTTAATTGTTAGCGGACAAATATCGTAAAAATTGATTAAGAGACAAACACTTAATCGTAAAAAAAAACAAAAAAGGACCCAAAAAGGGGAATTTTGGCAACAATATGATTTCACCGTTAGCTGTCTCATCCTAAAAAAGGTTGTCACAAAAGAGAAAGAAAATGAGACAAAAAAAGCGTTACGTTCTTCCCGCCGGCATTAGGAGAAAGAAGAGGGTGCATACAACGTATGCCAGCCCCGATGTACGTTATTATCCTAATCTCACGGAAGGTTTACAACCTGCCTGCTCCAGCTCCTTATGGGTCAGCGATATCACCTATATACCATAATGCCAAAGGCTTCTTATGCTTATCCCTACAACGGACTCATTAACTGACAACCTTTTTCAGGATAAGACAAAGTGAAACAATTGGTAGTATCAGCTAATCATTCCCCAATTCTTTTTCCCGGAAAAAAGATTATTTAATTGCTCCTTCAAAAGTTTATGTTCTATTTTAGTAAGGTCAGGGTCATCCGTAAGTATATCCTGTGCGATATCCCGGGCATATTGTAGTATTTGTCCGTCTAATCCCAGATTGGCTATTTTCAGGTCAATGCCTATTCCGCTTTGCCGGGTACCTTCCAGGTCGCCATGCCCACGCAGACGAAGATCGGCTTCGGCAATCTCAAAGCCGTTGTTTGTCTGAACCATTATTTCCAGACGTTTTCTAGTTTCATTGCTTATCTTATAGGATGTAACCAGCACACAATACGATTGCTCCGCACCTCGCCCTACCCTTCCACGTAATTGGTGGAGCTGTGAAAGGCCGAAACGTTCCGCACTCTCGATCAACATGACGGAAGCATTCGGCACATTTACCCCTACCTCAATGACAGTAGTAGCCATTAGTATATGAGATTCACCGGATATAAACTTCTGCATTTC
>DAMCDT010000203.1:0-7468 GCA_032058265.1 Tannerellaceae bacterium | reverse complement strand
GCATTTCGGCGTCTTTATCGGCTGCTTTCATTTTCCCGTGCACCATACAGACCTTAAAGTCGGGAAATACTTCTTTGAAAGTTTCAAAGCCTTCTTCCAGATCTTTGTAATCAAACTTCTCACTTCCCTCAATTAAAGGATATACAACATATATCTGGCGTCCCAACTGAATTTCTTTCCGTACGAAATCATATAATTCAGCTTTCTTATTATCGTAACGGTGAAGGGTAAGAGTGGGTTTTCTCCCCGGCGGAAGCTCATCTATTACCGAAACATCCAGGTCTCCGTACAGCGTCATCGCCAGCGTCCGTGGTATTGGTGTTGCCGTCATAACCAATACATGTGGTACCGTCGCGTTCTTTTCCCACAACCTTGCCCGTTGCTCTACACCGAAACGATGTTGCTCATCAATTATTGCCAGACCAAGGGAAGAGAAAACTACGGTCTCTTCAATTAACGCATGGGTACCAATGACGATATCGATTTCACCGGACGCAATAGCCGGAAGTATTTTATTCCTGTCTTTCTTTTTAGTAGATCCAGTGAGAAGCGCTACCTGAACGTCCATATCGCCAAGAAATTCCATCACCGTTACGTAATGCTGGTTCGCCAGTATTTCCGTTGGAGCCATCATACAAGCCTGGTAACTATTATCTACGGCCAGTAACATGGAAAGCAAAGCCACCAAAGTCTTACCGCTTCCTACATCCCCTTGCAAAAGACGGTTCATTTGCCTGCCGCTTTTCATATCAGCCCTGATCTCACGCATCACCCGTTTTTGTGCTCCAGTTAGTTCGAAAGGTAAGTTCTCTTTATAGAATGTATTGAAATGTTCGCCAACAGTAGAAAATACCAGACCTTTTAGTTTACGTTTACGGTATGCTGCAGTTTGCAGGATGTTCAGTTGAATGAAGAACAATTCATCGAATTTCAAACGTAAACGTGCATCTTTTAATTTTTCTGCTGATTCGGGGAAATGAATATTACGGATAGCCTCCGATAAAGGCATCATCCTTGTACGGTTCAATATATCGGGCGGAAGAGTTTCGGGCACCTCCCAATTCAATATATTTAATAATGTATATTGCAGGTTCTGGATAGCCCGCGAGTTCAAAAAAGACTTTTTCATCTTTTCTGTCGTATTATAGAAAGGCGTCAATCCTCCGGCTACCTGGTCAGCCTGTTCCACCGGATCTATATCCGGATGTGCTATATTATATGTATGTCCGAATTCTGCCGGTTTACCAAAAACAATATATTCTTTACCAATGATAAATTTATCTTTTACATAAGCGATCCCTTTAAACCAAACAAGATCCATAATACCTGTGCCGTCAGTAAACCTGGCGACTAATCTTCGTGCTCTTCCTTCACCTAACGTATCAAACGATAGGATACGCCCTTTTAACTGGATATAAGGCATATTGTCTTTTATTTCCGCCACGGAGTAAAAGCGACTCCTGTCAATATATTTATAGGGGAAATAATAAAGCATGTCTCCAAAGGAAACTATCCCGGCTTCCTTTTGAAGTATTTCTGCTTTTTTCGGACCAACACCCGGCAGATACGTAATGGAACGCTTATTTAGATCAATCATCCGATTTATTACAATGTCCTTATAAAAGCTTTTGCTATAAGCAAATCAAACGGAGTGGTTATTTTTATATTTTCCTGATTTCCTTGAACTGTATGGATATCAACTTTATTAAGCGATTCAACGACTGACGCATCATCTGTAAATAAAGGAGAGTATTTCTGCCTGTATGCTTCCTGTAACAATTCCGATTCAAATACCTGCGGTGTCTGGACTGAAAAATAACAATCCCTGTTCACCGGATGTGTTTCTCCCGACGCTTCCTTTTTTCGTAATGAATCCGTCATAGGAATAACCGGTATAACGGCAGCATGATACGTTACTTTATCAAAACATTTGGCGATCACTTCTGTATTTACAAAAGGCCGTACACCATCGTGGACTGCAACGTACGCCTTATCATTAACCAATCTCAACCCATTTCGTACGGAATGAAAACGTGTTTCTCCGCCGTTTGCAATGAGATGGGGTATGGTGCAGGAAAGTTCCCTACATAGCATATTCCAGTACGGTTGGTGTTCCTCAGGTAAAACCACTATTAGCTTGGCTGATTTATTCCATTGATGGAATCGTTCCAACGTGTGCATTAATATAGGTTTTCCCTCCAAAGGAATAAACTGCTTCGGCAAATCAGCTCCCATACGTAATCCTTTGCCACCACCAACAATTATGACGTATTGATTTATCATTCCAGTTCTTCCAAAACTTTCTTTACATCTTCATCAACTTTGTAAAGTTTCTCCTTGCATAGCTTAATCAAACGGGCCGCTTCTTTCACTTTGGCTGATAGCAGATCGACATCTAGATTACCATTTTCAATCTCGTCAACAATCTTCGTTAGTTTATCGACTGCTTCGTTATATGTTTCTTCCATCTTCGTTATATTCCTTTATATGATACACTTTACTTTTCAACTCTCCATCATAAAAGCGGGTAGTTATTTCTTCTCCTTCTGCCATAGCAGATATATTCTTAACTATCTCTCCGTTTTTCAATGTCAGGCTGTAACCTCGCTTTAATATATACTGTGGAGAAGCCATCTTTATATACTGCTCTGTCAGTTGGATGAAGCTATTATTCTCCGTTATCATTTGGTCGATTACACGCCGTAGTTTATCCTGCAGTTGATGTAATTGTAAACGATTTTGTTCGATTCTCCCAGTGATTATTGCCGGCAACCGTAAACTTAATGCTTGCAAGCCATTCATCTCACGAAGTAAGATATTGGATGTCAGGCTTATCACCGCCTGTTGCAGATAATTTAATTCTTCCGCTACTTTATCCATTATTCCGATCAGGTATTCAGCCACGGCTGTGGGTGTTTTCAACCTTGTGTGTGCAACCATATCCAGAATGGTATCATCACGTTCATGCCCGATTCCTGTTATAATTGGCAGCGGAAATTGCGCGCAATTCAGCGCGAGCAAATAAGAATCGAAACAATTCAAATCGGATGTCGCCCCTCCTCCCCGAATAATAACTAGCACATCAAACAACTCAATATGCCTGTAGATATGGTCTAATGCTTCAATTATAGAAGATTCGGTACGATCGCCCTGCATAACGGCCGGAAACAATTTCGTATAAAACGGATAGCCTGCTTTATTCCAGGTTAATTGTTCCATAAAATCTTCATATCCGGCAGCCGTTGGAGAAGATATGATAGCAATACGTTTAGGTAAGGTTGGAAAGGGCAGTTCCTTATTCATGAAAAATACGCCTTCTTCTTTTAGCCTGTTAATAATTTCCAACCGTTTACGTTGCATATCACCCACTGTGTAAGCCGGATCTATATCCAATACATTCAGGCTGAAACCATATAATTCGTGGAATGTTACCGTAACCTTTACCAATACCTTTAATCCCGAAGTGAACAATTGTTTGGTTTCCATTTCGAAATAAGGCTTTAACATCCGGAACGTTTTAGCCCAGATAGAAGCACGAGATTTGGCTATCAATTGATTAGTGGCGGAATCTTTTTCAATAAATTCCAGATAACAGTGCCCGGACGAATTACATCTGACATCGCTCATCTCAGCCCTGACCCAATATGTATTGGCAAAAGAATTAGTAATAATTCCTTTTATACGGTTATTCAGTTCAAATAATGAGAGTTCTTCCCTTTCCATATTAATTCACCGTTTCCTGCCGTCCCTTTTTTAAAGCTTTGTAAACATCCGGAATACCATACCCCAATTCAATATCGGGCCGTTTATATTGAGATGAAACCCGTTGCAATAATTCTATTATTTGTACATTACTCAACCACGGAAGAGCCTGCCATAAACAAACCCCTAATCCTGCTAAAGTAGGTGTCGCAAAGGAGGTTCCGTTCGAATAGCGGATATTTCCGCTACTATCGATCACCGTTGTACTGGTTCCTAATGAAACAACATCCGGTTTTACACGGGCATCAACCGTAAAACCCACAGAACTGAAAATACTTTTTTGTTTGTCTTCCGTAATGGCGCCTACGGTTAAAACATTCGCCGCATCCGAAGGGAATGTTATTTTTCCCCAATTACCCGAACCTTCGTTTCCGGCGCTTATAAAAAGTAACATCCCTTTATCGGATGCCAATTCAGCAGCACGACTGATGAAAGCTGTCTTTCCATCCAATTGCGACTGATCATAATTCATCTCCTTCTTATCAAAGATAAAATAGCCTAAGGAAGATGAGATCACATTTACACCCACGCTATCGGCAAACTCAACCGCAGCCGTCCAGTAATCTTCTTCAATAGGGTATTCCGACCGACCGTCTTCGCTTTTGATCAGCCAATAGGAAGCTTCCGGAGCCGTACCGATCATCAATCCCGGAAGATTGGCAGCTAAACATGATAAAACCTTTGTTCCGTGTTCATCACTCTTAAAAACACTTTCATCAGGAGAAACCATATTACGGGTGCCTAATATATGCAGGTCTTTAAATGCCGATATCCTGTCCACATGCAAAAAGCCGGCATCTATTACCGCAATTTTAATGCCTTTTCCACGGTAACCCGCTTTATGTAGTTTGATACCATTATGCATCTTTATTTGTTTTTCGGCATAACCATAAGGCGATTCCAACGGAATATCAACAGGAGAAAGGCAGGAGGTATCCTGATCAGTATTTGTTAAACCTCCAAAGGATTGATTTCTTCCTTTCCATATCCATTTAACGGAATCGACGATCGAAAGTTTTTGTAAACGTTCACTTATGGAACTGTCTTTACTGGCTACGACGACAGTCGATAGCCAGCGGCTCTGGACAATGGGTTTTCCTCCTGCCGCAACCAGCGTATCAATATAAGATTTAGCAATAGGCAAGTCAGACTCATCGACGAATTTTCCTTCCCGCATACGTCTATCGATGGCTTCCTGAGATAGGAAAGCTTCCGGATAATCTAACGAATAACCGGAATCGCCTTTATCTTTTAAATAAACGCGAAAACAAAAACCTTCTCCACTAAAAGCCTCAGCAGATAATAAAACACAGATGATCAACAGATATTGGCGTATATACATATCTCTTTATACATAATAACAGACACGGATTACACGAATTCACAGTTTTGAAAGAATCCAAATGTGTTTGAGCCGTGCGATCCGTGCCTGTATTTATTTTCTAAACTATAATATTAATCTTCAACAATAGGTATTTCACGTTTCACGCTCTGGCGCAAGGATATTAAAGTCTCGGTAGCAGTTACACCGGGTATCTCCTGTATCTGTGAGTTTAATAATTCCATTAAATGTTCGTTATCCTTTGCATATAGTTTAATCAACATAGTATATGGTCCGGTTGTAAAATGACATTCAACTACTTCAGGAATTTTCTCAAATTCAGGCACCACATCCTTATACATAGAGCCTCTTTCCAGTTTCACTCCTATATAAGTACATGTATTAAATCCCAAGCTTTTAGGGTTAATGTGATAGCCCGATCCCGTGATTACATTCATATCGATCATCCTTTGAACACGCTGGTGTATGGCCGCACGCGACACACCACAGTCTTCGGCAACGTCTTTAAAAGGGATACGGGCATTCTTTGAGATAATATTTAATATCTGCCTGTCTAATTTATCAATTTTCTCCATTTTAAGTAGTTTATTGTTTACGTTAGTTTCCATTAGATATCAAAAATATGGATTATTTTTTTATCATATATCATTTTGAAAGAAAAAAGTAATAAAATAACAAAAAAAGCGAGCAGAATATGCTATAAAGCATTGTTCTGTTCGCTTTTTTTTGTTATTTATGATAGTGGGAATATCCCTTACTTCACGATCTCAAGTAATTCAACTTCGAATTTCAATACGCTGTTAGGTTTGATATTCTGAGTACCACGTTCGCCATAAGCCAGATCTGAAGGTATCCAGAAAATATATTTTGAACCTACAGGCATAATCTGTAAACCTTCTGTCCAACCTTTGATCACCTGATTCAATGCAAATTCAGCAGGTTCGCCGCGTTCGATTGAGCTGTCAAATACAGTACCGTCAAGCAATGTTCCAGTGTAATGTACTTTTACACGATCTTCCGCTTTCGGTTTTTCACCTGATCCTTCAGTAACAACCTGGTATTGCAAACCACTTTCGGTAGTGATAACGCCACTTTTTGTTTTATTTTCAGACAAGAACATTTCGCCTTCTTCTCTCGATTTGGTCATTTCTTTTTCTTGTTCACGTTGGAAATAACCTTGAAGGAAGGTTTGGGCTTCGGTAAGTGACATTTTCATTTCATCCTCCTTATTCTTCAAGCCTGCTTCCATTCCGGCCAATAACAAATCAACATTCAAAGGTTCGCCCGGAGCATTTTCCAAACTTTTACCAAAAGGTTCGCCGTTTACAATACCGATTGCATAGCTGGCACTGTCGGCAGCTGTTTTCAGGTTTACACTTTTCTTTGAATCACATGATGTAGCGGATACGCCCACAGCTACAATCACAGTAGCTACAAATACACTGATTTTTTTCATTTTCTATACTTTATTTATACGATATCTAATAATTCCACATCAAATATTAATGTACTGTTAGGTTCGATCGAATCACCTGCGCCTCTTTCGCCATAAGCTAATTCAGAAGGAATAAAAAGCCTCCATTTCGAACCCGCTTCCATTAATTGCAAAGCTTCCACCCATCCCGGTATTACTTGTGATACGCCGAATGTGGCAGGTTCTCCCCTTTGCACCGAACTGTCAAATACCGCACCGTTAATCAAGGTGCCGTGATAATGACATTTCACCTGATCGGAAGCTTTCGGTTTTGGTCCGGTTCCTTTCCTCAATACCTCATATTGCAATCCGCTCGGAAGTTCAACTACGCCTGCTTTATTCTTATTTATTTTTAAAAATTCAGCTCCTGCTTTTTTGTTTAACTCTAATTTATCTTTTTGAAGCTTCGTAAAGTAATCATTTAACACCTGCTTTGCTTCATCATAACTCATTTCCGGTTCTGCACCTGACAATACATTCTTTAATCCTTTAACAAAATCTTCTATATGAAGATCGTTGATGCCTGAACTTTGAAAATTATTTCCAATACTTAAGCCAAGCGCATAACTTACTTTATCCATTCTATTTTCTTTTTCAACTAATTACGAGGCACAAAAGTAACTCTTTTTACGACATGAATATCAATTAGAAACACTTTTTATCATTTTTGTTTATTCTGTCGAATATTTTATACCGAACATAACAATATTGTATATCCGGTTATATTCAAAATGTAATACATCATTCTCAGAGCCTGTTTAAATTTCATACCATACACCCCTGTATGCTTTTCCAACCCTATCTATCACCTTCCACTCCTCATTTTAACACACTGGTTATGAGACATAAACGAGTGGGAGATGATCTTCCACTCCAAAGAATATCCTTCC
>DAMCDT010000202.1:0-7488 GCA_032058265.1 Tannerellaceae bacterium | reverse complement strand
ATTCGGGGCGGGAGCAATGCTCAGAGGGTTTCACCCTCAATCCTATCGGTTTGGTTCTCCTCGTATGGCGTTGCCATACGCTAATGCTCTTAGGCCTTTGGCCTCTATGTGTTTCCATACGCTAATGCTCTCAGGACTTTGGCCTCTAAGTGTTGGCATACGCTAATGCTTTTAGGCCGTTGGTTTTATAATTCTTTCCTCAAAACTAGTATTTGAGAAAATACCGTTGGAGATATTTCTACAAAAATAGTTTTTGGGGATCTGCCGCCGGCGGTATTTCTCTAAAAATGAAAATTGGAGAAAAAGCGGGGGCTGGATTTGTCTAAAAATGAAAACCGGGCAAAAAGCGGTGGCGGGATTTAATGCAAACTTTATAAAACAATTAAGCCTCAAAAATTGTTTTATAAAAAGATACCTAAAATAGAAAAAACATGAAAAAAATTCTGATCAAACTCAGTTTTCTTTCCCATTTGAAAAATGCGGAGCATTTTGACCTGATGGAAGCAATTATCACAAGCGCTGAGTCGAAGGTGACACCGTTTCAACTGCTAGTTCCGGCATGGAATAATTTTAAAGCCTGTTTTGAGAAAGAGGATGAACTCTTTAAATTGTCGCAAAAGAGTGACACGACTATCGAGATAGAAGCTGCCGATAAAAAGCGGAATAAACTGTTCCGGTTATTTAAACAAAGCGTAAACCTCGAACTTAATAACTCATCTGTCGAAAAGAAAGAAGCAGCCGACCGCTTGAAGTTCCTTCTCGATGTGTATAAAGACATCAGCTATGTGGCATACACGGAAAATTCTGCGCTGCTGACCAATTTTTTGCAGGACCTTGAAGAAATGAGGTATTCTATTCCGGCAGGCATATTGCAACTCACCAGCCTGGCAGAAGAACTCAAAAAGGCAAACGACCTCTTTAAAGATTTATACCGCTACCGGACTTCGCAGGAGTATGAATCGCTGGAAGAAAAATTAAAAGAAGCCCGTAAGGAGAGCGACCTGGCGCTCTTTACCGTATCCGAACAAATAGGAAGCCTCTACCAGATCGAGTTCCTCAAAGATCCGGAAACGGAAGAAACAAAAAACCTGTCCTTCCTTATTAAGGAAATCAATGCCCATCTCGATAAAGCGGAAACGATCTACGCGCGGCGCGTTCCCAGCTACCACAAGGGCAAAGACGGGGATGGCGGCAATGAGCCGGAGCCTGCTCCCGAACCGGAGTTAATAACACTCCTCATAAGAGAACAAAGCATTGAAAGCGTTGATACCATGAGGTTGCGCATCGATGAGTCGGAAGAGTTTGATAACGCGTTGGCAAGTATTGTAGGCGGATTTGTCAGGATGAGGTACGTTGAGGAGTCGCCCGACACGGTATCGTTCAGGATAAAAGCCGTTTCGCGGGATGAAAATAAATTTATCAATTCCATCCTGATGTCGCCGCCGTCGAAAATGAAATTTAACCAGCCGTTTGAAGGATCTCCTGTTTATCAAGTATGGGCGGAAAAAGACGATAAAAAGATCGCCTGGCTGCAAAACGTACTTTTACCGGAGATGTATCCTTCTACATAAGCCTGTTGCCGGTAGCCGTACAAATCTTAACATACTCCTATTGTTAAAGATTTTGCTTACTTACTGATAATTTACATACCTTTGTTTGTATGAAGAAGATGAACCGGTTGATGTCTTTGAGGCTATATCTGTACCTGGCTTTGTTTTGCCTGGCAAGCATACCGGCGTATGCTAAGGACGAAATGAAGGCATTGACCGATTATCTGGACCATATCATTGAAAACAAAGACCAGTTTACCGCCGAGAAGGAGCAGAAGATAAATGACCTGAAACGCTTGCTCGATATCTCGGAACTTTCCCTGAAGCAGGAGTTCGATATTACGCAAAAGCTATATCAGGAATACAAGAAGTACATCCTGGATTCGGCTATTTATTACACGAAAAAGAGTGTTGAGCTTGCGGAATTATTGAAGGAAGATATCCTGGTTTATAAATCGCGCCTGCAACTTGCCACGCTTTATTCGTGCTACGGGATGTACCGCGAGTCGGAAGACATTCTGAAGAAAATGCATGTAGACGCTTTGCCGGAAGAATTGTATGCCGCTTATTACGAGGCATACACCGACTTCTTCAGGCATTACAGCGGAGGGATATTTCCAACGCCGCAGCACCTTGTCAGGCAACAGCAGGTATACAGGGATTCCCTGATGGCAGTGCTCGACCCCTCTTCGTACGGATATAAGATCAACCAGGCGATTAAGTATGTCAACCGGCGAAACACTGTCGACGCAAGGGAATTACTTACGAGTTTGCTAGAGAATGTAGACATCGACTCTCCCCAATATGCCACGATCACTTATTATATGGGCATCGTGAACCGGATAGAAGGCGACCACAACGCGGAGAAGAAATACTTTATGCTTTCCGCCATCGCCGATTTGAAGAATTCAATAAAGGAAAACGCTTCCTTCCAGAGTCTGGCTTCGATCTATTATGAAACAGGAGATATCGCCAGGGCCTTTAAGTATACGCAATCGGCTATCGAGGATGCCGTCTTTTGCAACATACAATTCCGCACCGCCCAGATGTCGAAATTCTATTCCATCATTAACGCCTCTTACCAGGCGCGCGAGGCAAAAGCCAAATCTCATATCATCCTGTATCTTATCCTGATAAGTATTCTCTCGGTTTTTCTCGTGCTGCTCGTGCTATATGTGTACCGGCAAATGAAAAAAATATCGGATATTAAGGAAGAACTTGCCGCGACAAACAGCCAGTTGACGCACCTGAATGACGAACTGAACGCTAATAACGGACAGTTGTTGGAGTCTAATTATATCAAAGAGCAGTATATAGCGCATTTCTTCGACCTGTGTTCGACCTATATTACCAAAATGGAGAACTACCGCAAGACGCTTTATAAAATCGCTGCCAACAGGCAATTCGAAGAACTGGTCAAGCGGTTGAAATCCACCACATTACTCGAAGAAGAAATAGACGAGCTTTACAAGCAATTCGACAGTATTTTCCTGAGTATTTATCCTACGTTCGTCACCGAATTTAACTCCCTGCTGGTGGAGGAAGAACAATTCGTGCTGAAATCTGATAATTCGCTTAATACGGAACTCCGCATCTACGCTTTGCTGCGCTTAGGTATCAGCGACAATACCAAAATAGCATCTTTCCTCCGTTGCTCAATGAGCACCGTTTATAATTACCGCACGAAAATGAGAAATAAAGCGGTGGTTTCCCGCGACGAATTTGAAAATAAGGTCTTGAACATTGGTATTCAGCATCCCGCGAAAGGTTGAACCGGCTACAATTTGTCTACATTTTTTTATCTTCCGGAAATAATATACTGTTCATTTTCAGCGCAATGTAAAATCTTCCTTCTACAAAACAATATGATAACCAAAAACAGACCGGCTAACCGGTTAGTTTTGTATAGCTGAAGAAGGGCGTTTCCTGATGATAGGGTGTATCCCTTTTTCTACCGGTAGCATTTTAATCAATTTATAATATAATAACCATGAAAGTAAAATCACTATTCGTTTTAGTAATTGCCTGTCTGGTAGTTTTACCTGCTACAACAATTTATGCAGGCGTAAACAAGAAATCAAAAAAGGACATAGCTATTCAACTTTATTCGCTCAGGGACAGGATCGGCAAATCGCTGGATGAAACTACCGGAAACAGCGCCGATTTCTCAGCCGCCCTGAAAGAACTCGGCAAGATGGGTTTCACGGCAGTGGAAGCAGCTTCTTACGACAACGGGAAATTCTACAACCGCACTCCCCAGGAGTTTAAAAAAGAAGTGGAAGCCGCAGGAATGACAGTGTTGTCTTCACATACCGGCAAACAACTCAGCGAGGCGGAACTGGCTTCTGGCAACTTCGCCGAGTCAATGAAATGGTGGGACCAGTGCATCGCTGCCCATAAAGAAGCGGGTATGACGTACGTCGTAACCCCGTGGATGAATGTTCCCGAAACAGTGAAAGACCTTAAAACCTACTGCGACTACTATAACGAAGTAGGGAAAAAGTGTAAGGAACAAGGTCTTAAATTCGGCTATCATAACCATGACCATGAGTTCCGGAAAGTAGAAGATAAGGTTGTCATGTTAGACTATATGCTGGAAAATACCAATCCCGAATATGTATTTTTCGAAATGGACGTATATTGGGTGGTTATGGGACGCAACAGCCCGGTGGATTACTTCAATAAATATCCCGGTCGTTTCCACGTATTGCATATCAAAGACCACCGTGAAATCGGACAAAGCGGTATGGTGGGATATGACGCGATCTTTAAGAATACTTCGACGGCAGGTGTAAAACACATTGTGGTGGAAGTGGAAAAATATAGTTACGAACCTGAAAAAAGCATCAAAATGAGTATCGATTATTTGGTTGATGCGCCTTTCGTAAAAGCAAGTTACAGCAAATAAAACCACTATATGGGCAGATTGCATTACATACTGATAGCCCTTTGCCAGTTATTCCTCTTTTCCTGCAACAAAAGCGTAAGCGGCGACCTGTTTAACGGAAATGGGGATAATAACTGGAACCACAGCGGAAATGTCAGCATTCAGGACAATATCCTTACGTTGTCGGGCAATAACGCCACTTCGCTGTTAAAAAACGGGAATTATCAAGACTTTGAATTAAGTATGGAGGTACGTACCACTCCCGGTGGAAAAGGCTATATCGGCATCCATACGGATGCTTCTGGTAAAGGCCACCGCATCGTAATCAACAACGACCGGAAAGATCCCGTTTGGTGGAGGATGACCGGCAGCCTGCTTTCGGTACGCAACCTTACCAAAAGTTTTGTAAAAGAAAATGAGTGGTTCAATATGGATATAATCGCCGAAGGACGGATGATAACTGTTAAGATAAACGGCGAGCCGGTAGTCGAATACTTCGAACCGGCCGATCCTCTACGCCTCAGGCCAAATATGCATGCTGTCCTTTCGGAAGGAAGCTTCTCCCTTGTAAGCACGGGAACAGGAAATATTCAATTCAAAAAGATCTCTGTAAAAACACTCGACAGGAAAGATATAAATATTCCCGCACAACTTGAAATGGCGCAGGACGAGCAATCTGACGACATCATCAGGCTGCATCAGGAGGATTTCCCCGTGCTGGATTATCACGTCCACCTGAAAGGCGGGCTGACAAAAGAAGCGGCAGCCAAACAATCCCGCAGGACAGGCATTAATTATGCCATTGCCCCGAATTGCGGAGTAGGCTTCCCCATTACAAACGATAAAGAAGTATATGACTTCCTCAATACCATGAGGGGAGAGCCTTTTATCCTCGCCATGCAGGCAGAAGGGCGGGAATGGGTCACGACTTTTTCGCAGGATGCCCGTGACGAATTCGACTTTGTCTTTACCGACGCGCTTACGTTCACCGACCATAAAGGCCGCCGCGTACGTTTGTGGATAGCTCCCGAGGTAATCATCGACGACGAGCAGAAATATATGGATATGATCGTCGAAACGATTTGCTCCGTGTTGCAGGAACCCGTCGATGTATACGTTAATCCATTTTATCTTCCCGACGCTATGAGCGACCGTTATGACGAATTCTGGACGGAAGAACGCATGGATAAAGTAGTCGCCGTGCTGGCGCAAAGCGGAAAAGCATTGGAAATAAATGAACTGTATAATATCCCCAACAAAGCGATCATTATGAAAGCGAAAAAGGCAGGCGTTAAATTCACTTTCGGCACGAATAACGTAGTGCCCGAAGTAAGTAAACTGGAATACTCCATCAGGATGAAAAAAGAATGCGGTTTAACGGCTGAAGATATGTACAGACCAAAGATAAAACTATAATTCTCTTATTTCAACAGACCTCTGTAAAAAAAGATTGTTTAGGTAAACATACAGGGTGAAGTGGTTACGCAGACTATCATTAATGAAAATGATATCTGCGTAATTCTCTTTCAGTAATATAAGATGAACAGTTAGACACAGAAGCACGGAGAATTACATTTGTAGAATGATAACTCCATACTCTGTGCCTTAGGTTGTTATACCACCTTTAGATGTCGAGTTCTATTTTCCTGGCGATATAAAATACGTAGCCGTAGTATTCTTTATATTTGCGGTATAAATCCGCGTCGTGACGTTGATGTCCTACGAATTCCTCGGCAGTCTTGTTCCCCGCATATTTCCTGAGGAAAATCTCCTGTGCCCTGATCGCCGGAGCAAAATAATGCTCTGTCCAGCAATTTTCAGGCAGGATAAAAGTAGCAACGGGAACATATCCCGCTTTCTGTACCTGAGCTACTTTATTGGGGATCGTATCCATATCGGGGCAATGCGCCAGCCAGTAATCATGGATCTCTTTCGGGCGCTCATCCGTAAACCAGGAACTTTCTGTAACAGCGATGTATCCTCCGGTCTTCAGGTATTTACGCCACTCGCTCAACCCACGTTCAAAACCTATATTATAAATAGAACCTTCCGCCCAGATCAAATCTAATTCTCCTTCCTGAAAAGGAAGGTTCTCCATTGAACCGACAATACCTTTCGCCTTATCCTGAAGATTAAGTTTCCGGGCATTGCTATTGAACAGATCAATAAATCTTGGAAAAAGGTCTATGCCCGTAATGCGTCCCGGTGCATGCTGAGCCAAAACTATAGTCTGTCCACCCGTCCCGCAACCAAGGTCTGCGATAAGCGATTTATCGGTAAGGTTATCTATAAAGCTCAACGCTTTCAGCGTTACCTCAGGGCTCCCGGGCCCTTGTCTTTCCATATTGGAAAAGAAATCACAGATCATATCGAATTCAAATGCGTGAATGGTTGTAATATTTTCGTTACTCATTTTCTTAAATATATTTTGCACACGAACAAAAGCATTTTAATACTTTCGTTCCTATATGCGGATTTTAAAACCATAATTATAATAATAGAAAACCACTCCCGAAAAGAGTTATCCGAGAGCAAACAGAAGGACAATCTGCAAAGAATCACAGATTGTATATTACACCAAATCCGATAATAATGTTTTCAACATAGCGCAAAGGTATGCAATTAATCGTAAGCTATTGTAAATAGAGCTAAAAAATTATTCTACTGTAAGTTTTTATCATTTCTTTTGAGCACAAGCAAGATCATTTTAGATAGAGTGAAAAGTTATAACCATTTCATAAATCCTTTTAGTTAGTTTTACATAGAAGTTTCTATACAATGGACAGCGTAGCACATTATCTTATTCCAATGAACACGGCTGATATATAATTGCTTTTGGGTTGAGGAAGTTATAAAATAAGCTTTTCAAGAATAAATATATTTAAAAATATTTTTGCAATATCATTTGGAGATAAAATAAAAAGCTATATCTTTGCAACGCTTTTCAGAGGAAATGCAATAGAAATAAGGGCGTTTAGCTCAGCTGGTTCAGAGCATCTGCCTTACAAGCAGAGGGTCGGCGGTTCGAATCCGTCAACGCCCACCAAGACA
>DAMCDT010000201.1:0-7498 GCA_032058265.1 Tannerellaceae bacterium | reverse complement strand
GCTTTGTATGGCTATCCAGAGGAAAACGTCGAATTACGATACGGATGTATTCCAACCGATCATACAGAAGATAGCTTCCCTTACAGGCTTTAAATATGGAGACGATATACAGAAAGATGTGGCGATGCGCGTTATAGCCGACCATATCCGTACCATCGCATTTTCTATAACCGACGGGCAGTTACCCTCCAATGCCAAAGCCGGATATGTGATCCGTCGGATCTTACGCCGGGCTGTTCGTTACGGTTATACCTTCCTCGGACGCCGCGAAGCTTTCATGTACCAGCTTTTACCGGTTCTGATCGAGACAATGGGCGATGCGTATCCTGAACTTATCGAACAGCGGGTATTGATTGAAAAGGTAATGAAGGAAGAAGAGGAATCATTCCTTCGCACATTGGAAACGGGTATCCGCCTGCTCGATAAAAAGATTGATGAAGCAAAGGCTGCCGGGAAATCACAGATAAGCGGACTGGATGCTTTTACATTATACGACACGTACGGTTTTCCTTTAGACCTTACCGAATTAATTTTGCGCGAGAGCAATAAAACGGCAGACATTACTGAATTCAATGTCGAAATGCAGAAACAGAAAGATCGCGCGCGTAATGCCGCCGCCGTTGAAACAGGCGACTGGCATATCCTGAAAGAAGGTGAAAGTAAATTTGTAGGATACGATTTTTTTGAAGTAGATGTCGAAATATTACGCTACCGGAAAGTCAAACAAAAGAACAGGGAGCTCTACCAGCTTGTTTTAGACCAGACACCGTTTTATGCTGAAAAGGGTGGACAAGTGGGCGACACCGGTTGGTTGATCAGTGAGAACGAAAAGCTCGTCATCCTCGACACTAAAAGCGAAAACAATCTGTCAATTCACTTAACCGACCGCCTGCCGGAAGACCTGACTGCCCATTTTGTTGCTAAGGTAGATATGAAAAAACGCCTTCAAAGCGAATGCAACCACTCTGGTACACACTTGCTGCATGAAGCGTTGCGGGAAGTGTTAGGCACGCATGTAGAGCAAAGAGGTTCGTATGTCTCGCCGGAATCCTTACGTTTCGACTTTTCCCATTTCCAGAAAGTATCAGATGAAGAAATCCGTTTGAATGAAAAACGGGTAGGAGAAAAAATAAGGGAGAATATATCACTCGAAGAATTCCGCTCTATCCCTATCAGCCAGGCAAAAGAGATGGGCGCAATGGCCTTGTTCGGAGAAAAATACGGGGAAGATGTCCGCGTCGTGAAATACGGGACATCTATCGAACTATGCGGAGGAACACACGTTCCGGCAACAGGTATGATAGGCAGTTTGCGTATCGTTGGAGAAAGCTCCATTGCAGCCGGAGTACGCCGTATCGAAGCCGTAACAGCAGAAGCTGCCGACGACTTTTTCTTCAACCAGCAGGATCTCATCAGGGAATTACGTGCATTGTTAAACAATATGCCGAACCTGGTACAGGGAATCAGGAAATTCGTTGATGAGAATACCGAGATGAAAAAACAGTTGGAAGATTATGTTAAAGAAAAGGCTGTTCAGGTAAGAAAAGAGATCGTCGCACGGGCAGTAGACCGTAACGGCGTGAAACTTATGAAAATAGTCACCAAAGGACATCCTGAATTAATGAAAGATGTTGCGTTTCAGATAAAAGGCCAAATAAAGGATAGCTTCGCCCTCGTTGCAGGACTGATAGATGAATCAAAATGCACATTAATGGTTATGCTTAGTGATGACCTGGTAGACGAAGGATATAACGCAGGAAAACTAGTGAAAGAGGCCGCAAAACATATCCAGGGCGGTGGAGGCGGACAACCTCATTTTGCGACTGCCGGAGGTAAATACTCCGACGGGTTAAGTATCGCAGTCGATTCTGTCATTGAAGCTTTAGGCTTAAAATAAAGATGGCTGGAAGCCCAGAATGATTTATCATATATCCTTCACCTTCCACTTTAGCTATTATCGCATTGAAAATCAATAGATAAAAAGTGGAAGATGATCTTTCACCCCTTAGGTGAACTATCACCATGGAAAAGTAAAAAGGCTGTTATGTTGTTTTAAAAACACTTTAATGGTTTTATAAAAGGATGTACGTGATTTTATAAAGTGATTGTGATGCTTTGACCATAACATAATGAAGTTTTCCGGAAGCAGCGATAAAAATAATTCAGACGTTAGCTAATTATATTTGCTAGGGAATAAATAAAAATCAAAAGTTACCGATTTATATTCAAGAGATTTTTTAGCGAAGGGTCATTAGGAAAAGTGGAAGATAATCTTCTACTAGCAATAAATTAATAAACAGCCTTTTACGTCACCGAGTGAAAGGTGGAAGATATTTTTCAAAATAAGCATTGGAGCTATGGCAGAACAAAAAGTTATTATTTCAACAGATATACGGACGGAGTTAGAATCATTTCTTTCTACACTTAAATACGATAAACTGTTTATCCTTACCGATACCAATACACATAAGGAATGCTTACCGGTAATCGAGAACATCCCGGCTATAAAACAAGCACGAATCATAACGATCGAGGCAGGTGATACCCATAAGAATTTGGAGCAACTATCTTCCGTTTGGAATGTCCTCTCTAACGAAGGAGCTTCCCGTAATTCATTACTGGTCAATTTAGGAGGAGGAATGATTACAGACCTCGGAGGTTTTGCCGGAGCCACTTTCAAAAGGGGCCTTCAAACCATCAACATCCCCACCACCTTAATGGCCTCGGTGGATGCTGCAGTAGGTGGAAAGACAGGTATTAACTTCAACGGCTTAAAAAACGAAATAGGTTCCTTTTATCCCCCTCTATGCGTCCTGATCGATTGTAGTTTCCTAAACTCATTAGATAGCGAAAATATCCTCTCCGGATACGCCGAAATGATAAAACACGCCCTTATCAGCTCAGGCAAAACATACAAAAGCATACTGAGTTTCGACCCACTCCAACCATTGTCAACTGTCAATTGTCAATTGTCAACTGAAAAGGGTGAACTGTCAACACTTCTCGCAGAGTCCGTAGCAGTAAAAGAACAGATCGTAAAAGAAGACCCTAAAGAAATGGGTATCCGGAAGGCTCTCAATTTCGGCCATACAATAGGCCATGCCATCGAAAGCTTATCTTTCAAGAAATACCGGCCTTTATTACATGGACATGCCGTAGCTGTAGGGATAATCTGCGAACTATACCTATCCTATAAACAGGCCTCTTTCCCTGGCGATAAGCTCAGCGAAGTAACCCATTACATAAAACAATATTATCCCCCCTTCCACTTCGATTGTAATGATTACGAAACCCTTTATGAATTTATGACGCACGATAAAAAGAATGAAGCAGGCATAATTAACTTCACCCTGCTATCAAACATCGGCGAAGTACAAATCAACCAAAAAGTAAGCAAAGAAGCAATTATGGAATCATTAGATTTTTACCGCGAAAGCTTTGGAATATAATTCAAATCCCCTACCTTTGCACCCAATAAAAGCGGGATGTAGCTCAGCCCGGTAGAGTACGCGTCTGGGGGGCGTGTGGTCGCAGGTTCAAATCCTGTCATCCCGACAGAATAAATCAGCCACTTACTAAAGGAAGTAAGTGGCTGATTTGTTTTTAATTACGAGCAGATTTGAAAAGAAAAAGAAAATTTCCGTGTAAAATATAAGATTGAAATATTATTGGCCTCACAAAGGCGGAATGTAACATGGCGGGTAGGTAGGATAGTATAATATATTTCTTTAGTATGTAAAAAATATTGACATGCATGTATAAATAGTAGACATATCTTATTGGCTGTTCGATACGTTAATCTACTTTGCTCACTTTCATTTCCTTCGTCATCGGTACCTGTTTTGCTTTTGCAGCTCTACCTTATGCCGAACGGATATTAGATACTTCTATTGATCTGGCGGGGATGTTTACGCCGTTAAATCTTATACTGGTACTCCTTTCTATTGTACTGATAGGCTTTATTACTGGTTTTCTGCCTCTGCAGGAACACCTTTTAATAGGGGTAATAATAATACTGTTGAATTTGAAGATCGTTCTATCTCTTTCCAAACATTGGTGGTTGATTCTGCTTTCATTGAGATGTTGGGTATTGAAATTATACGGGATAATCATGTATCGTCAGACAAAGCATTTTTCCTGAGTGAGCATGCTTTGAAAGAAGAGAATCTTGCTATGGATGCAACAACTTTCACTTATTATGAGCCAAATACACCCATTGCCGGAGTAATTAAAGACTTCCAGCTTAAAAATATTTTACACGAACCCAAACCAATACTTTTACAAATACGTAAAACAGAGGATATATCTTCCTGGAATTTATTGGTACAAGTACAAGGTGATCCTTTTATTGCTTATCAGCAGGTAGGAGATGTTTTTCAAAGGGTTACCGGCGTTAATGAATTTAACGGAAAATTTATTGACCAACATGTAGAGGAATCTTTTACTGTACAGAAAAGAACAGCACAAATTGTCAGTATTTTTTCTGCTATAGCGATTCTTCTCTCCCTGTTAGGACTTATGGCAATGTCTACTTATTTTATACAACAACGCTCTCGAGAGATTGGTGTAAGGAAAGTGTTTGGGTCGAGTAATCAACAAATACTGGTTCGCCTGGTGAATACTTTTCTTAATTATGTGTTCATTGCTTTTGTGATCACTACCCCAATTACCTGGTATTTAATGCGGGAATGGTTGTCCGGCTATTCCTACCGAATTCATTTGAGCCCCTCTTTCTTTATTCTTGCCGGATTAGGTTGCCTGCTTATCTCCTTTATAACGGTTTTCTGGCGGAGCTATATAGCAGCAAATGCCAACCCGGTACAAAGCATTAAAGTGGAATAAGCAAGCTTCTTAAACGTTTATTAATAACATAAAAACTCTCCATCGAATAGTTTGATGGAGAGTTTTTATTTGCAAGACCTTGGGTTACCAGGTGGTCTTTTTCCTTATAACATTTTATTTTACCATAATTGCATTTGCTCGTCCCTGTTCAGTAAGGATTGTTTTAGTGAATGACGTACCATTAGTATTTCTTTTCCAATAACAAGCTGCGTTATTATCGCTATTTCCTGCGCTTCCTGCTATGTAGATTATTTCGTTATGTAAATAGATTGATCCGGCGTCAGGTGCTTGCTCCACATTATTGTTTTTCCAGAAAACCGGTTCGTCATTGCCTGAAACTCCTCTGTATCCAATGACATAGGTAGTTTTACCGGAATCCCAAACATCTATTGCGTGGGCATATCCTCCTGTTTGTTTAGGATTCAGGGGGAAAATGGACGATGATCCGTCTAATTTTGTATCGAAACAACATGGCTTTCCATCGCCGTATGATCCTGCAATGCTAAATTGTGAACCGTTATAAAACATCGAATAGGCATAAGAGTCATACATATTACTTTGTAAATCGTATTTAGTTGAACCTACCCAGAAACATGCTATGTTGTCAGACCCGAAGCGATAGTTTCCGCAAGTATATACTACGCCGTCTATTACAGCTATATCGCGTGCTATGTTTCTGTAGACGGTTTTCGAAGAATAAAGAAGGTGTTCCTGCCCATCGATCCAGTAACAGGCTTGTTTATAACCATCGTTTGCGCCTTGGTGTATATTGTGATAACCTGAAGTATATACCTTACCGTTATATACTTCGATGGCCAATGCCTCCCCTTCATCAGAAGCGGTTGTGAGGTCATATTTTTGAGAATCGATCCAATAACAGGCAATCAACCTTACATCATTACTTCGATAATAACCAGCGGTATATACAACGTTATTAACAACTGTTATATCGTTGACTTCGGCATCTGTAGTGCCATCTGTCAGGTCATACCGCGTGTTATTTTTCCAATAACAGGCTACTTTTATATTTTGGGAGTTCATGTAATATCCTGCGGTATAAACAGTGATATCTTCAGGAGCGCCACCTTCTACTGTCCATTTGGCATATAGCGTAAAGTCGGAAGTAAGATTGCTCACGTCGTAAGGGAAAGTAATTTTATTGATCAATGCTGATTCCTTATACCAACCTTCGAAGACGTGTCCTGCATTCGTAGGTACATTCGGTTCAGCAAGTGTTCCTCCTTTCAATACTTGTGTGGCGTGATTATCACCCGAAGGCCATGTTCCACCGTTCAAATTCCATATAATCTGCCAGTATTCGGCTGTAGCTTCCTCCTGCCATTTGGCATACAGAGTAATATTACCGGTTACAGGAGTCTGGAAATTGTAAGCAGTCATACTCCCGCTTAAATGCCAATAAGAGAAAACATAGCCAGTTTTTGTCGGGTTGGTTTCAGGAGCAGTCGCTGTTTTGCCTTCTTCTACTTTTTGAGCTTCCGGAACAGGACTACCACCATCGGTCTCAAAGGTGACTTTATAGATCGTCTTATCATCATCATCGTTACACCTTGTATAAAGCAATGTTGTCATTATCAGAAGTACGTACAAAAATACCATTCCAATATGCTTCGAAATCTTGTTTTTGTTATTTAATTCTATTTTTGTCATATCTTAAAAATTAAAAGTTTACTCATTCCTACAAAGACTCAAAACGTATTAAGATTCCCGAGCAAAATTATGGATGGTGTTTCGTATATTTATCCCCTGAATAGGGGATGAATACATGAAATGTTGCACCTATCTTTGCAAAAAGAGGAGAACGGAATGAACGGTTATGATAAATGTGCATATTACGGATGACCATGCAATGGTGGTCGAATTATTGATTCCTGTAATCAATAATTCAGAAATTGCTTATGTATCAGGTTTTTCGCACAAACTATCAGAATGCCGGAAAATACTGAGATCAAGTCAGCCTGATGTGTTATTACTTGACATTAATATGACCGACGGTAATGGCATTGTGTTTTGTGCTGAGATACATAAGTTATATCCGCAAATGAGAATTATCGGGCTAACCAGCCATAACGAGAACTCAAGTGTGTTACGTATGTTGAAAAGCGGTGCTGCGGGTTATGTTACCAAGAACGAGGCCGTAAATGAAGTACTCGAAGCCATTCATGCTGTGATGAATGGTGAAATATATATTAGCCGACAGATGGAACAGGTACTAAGAAAAACCACTCGGATGTCGATTACCCTCACCCCTCGCGAAAAAGAAGTATTGCAAATGGTAGCTAAAGGAATGAGCAACCAGCAAATTTCAGAACAACTGAATGTTGCCCTGTCAACCATTCTTTCTTTTCGTAAGAAATTAAATTTAAAACTGAAAGCATCTAACCCTGTCGAACTTATTGTCAATGCACGTAAAGAAGGGCTGATTGATTAAAATGATCCATACCATGAAAAAAATTATATTCCTTATTCTTTATTTGATACCCATATCAATTAACCCACAATCAGCCATTGTCGATTCGTTGGTGAATACAATCTATAATAAAAATTTAACCGATGAAAAAAGAGTCGAATTATATCTGGAGATAGGTAAATCATATTTAAACAACAATTATGATAGTTGCATAAAATATTCGTCTGA
>DAMCDT010000200.1:0-7528 GCA_032058265.1 Tannerellaceae bacterium | reverse complement strand
CTTCCTGAAGAATAGTTAATCTCTCCTCTGTTTTCCGTAGTTTCTTTTCATTAAGATAAGCAATGAAACTCTCCTCTATTTCTTTATATAATTTACTGTCCACCTTAGGTAGCGGTTACGCGCGAACGACAAAGTTAACGCAATTATTTAAATCCTGAAAACTTATAAGTAATAATCAAAATCAAATTTGATATCATTAAAGAATTCCTGTTTTTCAAGTGAATCGGACAAAGGATAATCGCCTATTGAGTCAAGTACCTTTTTTGCGTTTTCAGGTTGTTGCCGGCCGTATCGTTTTAAAGCGACCACCGCAGCCCTTTGCAGACGAGAAACGCCTTTATCCATTGTTTTGCGTGCTTCCCTCATAAGTATTTCTGCATGCGAAGAAGACAAACAAACATTCTTTCCACATAATTTCCCCAACAAAAGAAAACCGATAACCGGGACATAAACTTCATCGTTAAGGATCCACTCACAAGCCAGGTCTTCAGCAAAGTGTAATTCCTGTAATAAATTATGACAATACTGCTCAGCTATTTCCTGATGTTTTACATCTTTTGCCCAATTCCAGGCTTGTTGTTTTGTAAAGTTTTCTGCCGGTTGAAGCAAGGTTGCCAATATCTTTAATTCGCGCACATCTTCTTTCCAAAGAGCTTCAGCTAACTCCGCATCCTTTGGGTATGATAAAGCGATCTCTTTTATTTTAGGAAGGGAAACTCCAAAATTTAAATTATAGCAAACCCCTTTCTTTCGCATACTGCTTGAAACAACACCGTTCATTGACAAACGAAGTTGTTTACGGATATCGTTGATTGTGTTCTTCATTTAATTGTATGACGGCAGAAAAGAATATTCCTTACTGTAACGCAGCATTTGTTCCGTATAATCTTCCGTGTAATCTAAAATAATATCGATGACTTCGCCATTATCATTTTTCACCTCTTTCATAACCGGATTCACAAAACCACGGTATGGAGACAGGTTCAATGTTTTGTAGCGTTTCAATACTTCATCATGTAGTTCATAGTCAACTTTCACGGCATAATCTTCTACCAATTGCTTTCCGGCTTCAAAATCACCTTCGCTCTTGATCCGTTGTACTTCTGCTAATAATACGCCGAATAATTCTCTTAATTTGGTATAATCATTAATGACCACATATGTCTTATTATCCTGCTTCTTAAGTTCAACCACATTATCTTTTTTCCCATGTTCATATACCCATCGGGCAATTAATTGCCTGTTACGCATGTGAGCCTCTTCGATATTTTTACCAAGCTCTATACGTACCAATTGAGTCATAAGCCCGTTCATCATGAATTTGTAGTATTCGGCTTTGTATGCTTCCGCATCAGGTATCAGGTTTAATTCTACTAATTTCGGATCGGCAATATAATATAAACCGAACAGGTCGGCTCGCGTTTCTTCCAAAGTAGAACTATATGCTTTCAAAGCATCTGAAGCAACTCCCGGAAGTAAAATGCCCGAACCGTGTCCCAAACATTCATGTAAATCGGTATGCAGGTTATCGGTTATGAATCCATACTTCTTAATACTTTCACGTTCCGTATCACCCCATACGAATTCTTCATTGAAACCACTTCCTTGGGAAGCTTTATCGTATGCTTCCGTTATATTCTCGATAGTAACGGATTTAGAACCATGATCCCTGCGTATCCAATCGGCATTCGGAAGGTTTATACCAATGGGTGTGGCCGGATAGCAATCTCCTCCGATAGTAGCAACAGTAATAACTTTGGCACTTACACCTTTTACTTCTTTCTTCTTAAAACGGTCTGATACAGGCGAATGATCTTCAAACCATTGCGCGTTATCACTAATAACCTTAGTCCTTTTAGTGGCTTCTTTATTAATAAAATTTACCGTAGATTCCCAACTGGCTTTTATTCCAAGAGGATCGCCATACGTTTCAGTGAAGCCGTTAACAAAGTCGACTTCCGAAGTTGTATCCTCAACCCACAGCACAGAATAATCGTCATAAGTCTTTAAGTTTCCTGTTTGATAGAACTCTATTAATTTTTCGATCGTTTCTTTCTGGGCATTATTTTCAGCAAAAGCAAGCGCTTTTTGCAACTCCAATACGATTTGTTCGATTGCTTCCGTATACAACCCTCCTACCTTCCAAACCTTTTCAACGATCTTACCATCTTTTTCTTTTACCAAACGGCTATTCAAACCGTATGAAATAGGTGTATGATCATTCGGATCTCTCATTTTACTGTAGAAATCTTCCACCTCTTTTTGTGTAATTCCTCCTGCGTAATAATTATTAGCCGATTCTTTAATAAGGTCCTGGTCGCCACTTTGTACAACTTTCTTTGCCATTACCGCTGGATCGAATATAACCGGAAATACTTCCATCATAAACTGATCGGTTGTCTGACCTGATCGTAAAGGTAGTTTTGACGCATTTACCTTCCTCACACAACTTACGAGGAACTCCGGTGTAAATTCGGGCAGAAACTTTTCTTCTCCGTAGTGATGGTGAATGCCATTAGAGAACCATATACGTTTCAGATATGTCTCCAACGCTCTGAATTGTTCTGTTTCCCGATCTCCGTTATAGTCTGTATAGATCACTTCGAGTAACCGCCTGATGGTAAGATTATACCGGTTATTCTGGTCAAAAAGGATATCACGCCCCATCAATCCCGCTTCCGATAAATGATAAAGCAATTGTTTTTGCTGCAAAGAAAGATCGTCAAAACCCGGAACCTGATAACGAAGAATTTGCAGATCGGCGAACTGATCTACCTCATACGTAAATTCTCCCTGTTTTTTTTCGATGTTACCTGTATTCCGGCCTGTACAGGCGATCAGTGTTATTATTGACATACAAACTAAGATTACATGTTTCATACTCTGTCTATTTTAAACAATCAATGGATGGACTTGTTTTATACGCTAATGCAAAAATAAGGATAAAATACGGTGTTGATGTACGTTACGTTAAAAATAATGTAAGTCATTTTAAAAATAACGGGCATCACTTTACAAAATGACGATCGTTATTCCCAGAAGAGACAATTACTTTAAAATCCTTTTCTGTAACATACGAAACCATATAAAAGACACCAGCCCTTTCAACATACTGGTTATACTGATAGCCCACCAAACACCTGTCACGCCAAGAGCAGTTGAAGAGAGGATAATGGCTAAAGGAATACGAAGGGTATTAAACGTGATACTTATGACAGCAGGCGGCAACGTACGACCGGTACCGTAAAATAATCCCTGCATGGTAATCTCCAGCATCATAAGGAGCATCGAATAACCGTCAATCCGAAGGAAAATACCTCCGGCTATATAAGCCTCCTTTTCCGGAACAATTATTGAAAAGACTTCGCTCCCATAGAATATAAATAAGAAAGTACAGAAAAGCCCTAAGACAGAGGTCATGACAAGTGTTGTCCGGTAGGCGGCAAAAATCCGTTCTTTACGACCTGCCGCAAAATTTTGTGCAACAAATGCACTTAAGGCCGTACTAAATCCTTGTGAAGTATTCCATGCGATCGCTTCTATTTGTCCGCCTGCGGTTAACGTCATTAAGCCGATATGTCCGCCATGCGCCGAAGCCGTTCGCCCCATAAAGAGATTGATAACGGCAAATAACGTATTTAAGACAGCCACAGGTAGTCCTAACTGGAAGATTCGTTTTGAATACCTTTTTTGAAGCTTTACAAAGAAAGAGAAGCCTCCTAATAAACGGTTCCTGAATTTTAATTGATAAATAAAAAGGATAAATACGCTTCCCTGGGCCGTCCAGGTAGCCCACGCAGCTCCGTTTGTTCCCCAATCAAAAACGAAGATGAACAGTGGATCCAGAATCATATTTATGACTAATCCGATCCCATTGATATAAAATGGTATTTTGCTCAATCCGGCAGCATTATGTATCCCTGTAAAAGCGTACGATAGGAAAACAAAAGGAAAAGCAGCGGTAATGATCCGTAAATAACTCACGGCCTTTTCTGTGATCGGCGCATCCAGTTTATAAAGTCCGATCACTGGGCTTGCCAATACAAACAGAAGAACGCCCCAGCAAAGAGCAATAATCAGCCCGATTGTGAGATTATGGGATGAAAACGAGCGGGCGTCTTCATCATTTCTAGCGCCGATACTTTGGGCTACGCTGACTTCCGAACCAACTTTTGTAAGTAAAGCCAGAGAGCTGGTCATCCAAGTAAGGATACCAACCGCACCGATTGCCGCAACCGATTCGCTTCCTAAACGGCCTACCCACGCCATATCCGTAAGGCTATAAGCCATTTGGATGAAAGAAGTACCCATAATAGGCATCGCCAGATTAAATAATTGGCGTTTAATGGGACCATTTGTCAAGTCTTTAGCTCCTTGCATACTTCTTTCTTTATAATCGCTGCAAAAGTATGAATTATTTTCTACCTTTATTCCCTGCTAATCTTATTAATAAAGAAAAGAAATAATTATGATTACAAGAAGAAACTTCTTACGGACAAGCGCAAGCATTGCAGCATTATCCGTAATACCCAAAGGGTTTGCCGCTCAACTTGAAAAACAGGGAAAAGCCATAGGTGTACAGTTGTACAGTGTACGTGACGATATTCAAAAAGATTTTGACGGAACAATCAAAGCTGTTATCGATATAGGTTACAAACGACTGGAATCTTATGGTTACCGGGATGGAAAGTTCTTTGGGAAAACTCCCGCTGAGATGAAAAAGTATCTGGCAGACCTGGGCGCTTCCATGACAGGATCACATACGGGAAGCGGACTTCTGGAAGCCAATGATACCAAGGGTTGGGACTTCTGGAAAAAGAATGCTGATGACACCGCAGAACTAGGATGCAAATGGATCGTGCAGGCAGGTTACCCCGTACAGGCCATTAAAGGAATCGCCGATGTGAAACGATTGGCTGACCAGTTTAATAAATGTGGGGAAATAGCTAAAGCAAACGGATTGAAATTCGCCTTTCATAACCATGTGGAAGAATTCCATAAGCTGGAAGAGCAGATTCCATACGATGTAATGATCGAAAACACCGATAAAGACCTGGTAACTTTCCAGATGGATACAGCGCAATTAGTGTACGGAGGGTTTAAATGCCACGAATACGTCAACCGTTATCCGGGCCGTTTTGCAAACTGGCATTTGAAAGATGCCAATCCCGACGGTGAAGGTAGCACCGAATTTGGTAAAGGACTTGTCGATTTTGAAGCTTTATTTGCGGTAGCCAAGAAAGCCGGGCTTGAAGATTATTACGTAGAACAGGAACGTTATAATATGACACCTGTAGAAGCTTTGAAATACGATTATGATTTCCTCATGAACGCTCCCTATGTAAAATGGTAAAATGAAAAGTATAAACAAGTATATAACCAAGACAGGGCACTCCCCTGTCTTTATCTTTTGGCAACGTATCACCTTTGTCTTGCTGTTGATATTTACATCCGGCTTTTTATTTTCATGTTCTGACGATACAGGAGAAACAGGTGGAGACGATCCTTTACCGGAACCGGCTACCTATTTTAAAGCCATTACCAAGACAGAGAAATACAGTGGCACGGATTATATAAGGAAACTAGGGGACCTTTCCGGCACACCTCTTCCGGACTTTGACGATATTGAAATTGTGGTGGAGGCGCTTGAGTACACGACAGTCGATCCGCATGGCAATCCGGTGACAGCTTCAGGCATTATAGCTTACCCTTCGACGCTGGATTTCCGTAGTGTTATTCTCGCGGAGCATTTTACTATATCTGCCGGACATGAAGCTCCGTCCAAAGAGATGATTACGTTTGAGTCATTATTTTCACTTTACAACTACCTGGTGATATCTCCTGATTACCTTGGCTTCGGTTCAACGGAGGGCGTCATTCATCCCTATCTGCATAGTGAAAACACGGCGCAGGTATCGATAGATATGTTATTTGCCGTTCGTGAATATATGGAGACGAAAGATAGGCCGCTTCAAAAAGATATCTATGTAACCGGTTATTCACAAGGAGGCGCGGCAGCGCTGGCTGTGCAAAAGATGGCGGAGGAAAAGTATTCTGAATATATTAATATATTAAAAGTAATAGCAGGCGGTGGTCCTTACGATCCAACCATTATTTTTAATGATTACACTGAGACAAATACTACATCAAAACCTTGTGTCATACCCATGACGATCATTGGCATGGATTACGCTGACGACCTGCAACTGGATTATTCAAAAATCTTTCTGGAACCCTTATTATCCAATTATGACGAGTGGATCAACAGTAAACAATATACGATGGGTGGCATTGATCAAAAGATCGGCACAAAAACCATCAGTAACTTCCTCCATCCCGATTTCTTTACGGAAGAAAGTAACAGCGAGTTTCAAAAAATATATGCTTCCCTTGCTAAAAACAATTTAACCGGTTGGACACCTAAAGCTGAAATCGTAATGGTTCATGGCTCAAAAGACGAGGTCGTACCTTATACATGTGCACAAAAAGCTTATGATTACTTCCTTCAAAAGAACTGTCTTATTAAGCTAACAACTATTAATTCCAATCATTCAGGTACATCCATATCATTCTATTTAATTTTGTTAACCGAATTGATTTAATCTAAATAAGTAATCCTTACGTAAACTTTTTCATATTAAACATGTTTTTAGTCAACATCAAACCAGTCATCGAGAGTTTGATATACTGAGAAGATTTGATATTCATTATAAATTAAAAGTTATGAAAAAGATTATTTTAGGAATTTGTACTGTATTATCGTCCGCAGGAATGGTGAATGCACAATCGGATTGTATGGCGCTTTTCCCTCAGACAAAGGGAGCTACTTTGGTAAATAAATGTTTTGATGCTCAGAATAATCACATAAGCACATCCACTTACACTGTAAAGGATGCTTATGATTATTCATCAGGAGCTAGTTCAGATATTATTTTCTCGTTAACGGATTATCAGGACAAATCAATCGACCAGGGTAAATTAGTTACTCGTTGCGATGATGGCAATTTCTATATGAAACTGGAAACAACTGCAAACAATCCAAACATTATGGAACTCCTTGCAGGTAATACAGAATTAGTGGGAAATTACTTGAATTATCCTAACATTTTTGGCGAAACTTACTTGAATTCGGGTGTCTTTACAATGGAGCCCGGCGAATTTACCGTTAAGTCAAAAGAAGATGGAAGCGATTATTTAAGAGTAAATATTTACAACCGTCAGTTTGAAAAGACTGAACAGATAAATACTCCAACCGGCATGCATGATGCTTATAAGATCACATTTAATTATGATATCTATAATCATAAAGATAAATCAACAACTAAATATAAAGGAATTGAATGGTTAGCGCCAGGCTCCGGAATCGTACGTTCAGAAACATACGATGAAAATAATAATTTACAAAATTATACTGTTCTGAGTAGTATTAATATTTAATAACTGCAAACAGAACAAATTAAAAGGGCTAATTTTATGAAGTGAACCCTAAAAGTTAGACAAAAACTTTTAGGGTTTATTTTATGTATAA
>DAMCDT010000199.1:1100-7542 GCA_032058265.1 Tannerellaceae bacterium | reverse complement strand
TGAAGAATATGGAGTTACCAAATGTTACAATGTAACAGAACTGAATAGTAAACAAGTTTTTGATGTAACCTTTTATTTTTACGGCGGTATCCTGTCCGGTTGGAATGTAGAACCTCATAAAACTATTTAATAAATGGATAAATCAACGGTTTATTTTACGAATCTCAGGACCACGCCCTCTACCAATCTATTGAAAAAGTTGGAACGGTTGGTAAAAAGGGCCGGGATGGAAAATATAGATTTCAAGAACCAGTTCGTAGCGGTTAAGATACACTTCGGCGAACCGGGTAATCTGGCTTATATCCGGCCTAATTATGCTGCAACCCTTATTTCGTCAATTCAACGTTTGGGAGGGAAACCTTTCCTTACCGATTCTAATACGTTGTATTCAGGCCAGCGTTCGAATGCCGTCGATCATTTACATAGCGCTATGATTAATGGCTTTAATCCGATGGCGGTACCATGTAATGTGATCATTGCAGACGGACTGAAAGGAACGGATTACCGCGAAGTACCGATAGATGGTGAGTATTGTAAAGCCCCCAAAATCGGAACAGCCGTAGTAGATGCGGATATCGTAATCTCGATGAACCATTTCAAAGGACATGAACAAACCGGATTCGGAGGAGCTTTGAAGAACCTCGGGATGGGCTGTGCCAGCGTAGGAGGGAAGCTTGAGTTACACTCATCTTCTCAACCCATTGTAGTACGGAAGAATTGTACAAGTTGCCGCATTTGTGTGAAATCCTGTGCACATGATGCGATTCATCTGGACGAACAACGCATCGCAGTGATCGATTATGATAAATGTGTAGGTTGCGGACAATGTGTAGCTTTATGCCAATACAGCGCAGCCGTGGTGGGAGCTGATGATACTTCCGAACGTTTGAATTATAAGATTGCCGAATATACCAAAGCAGTATTGTTGGACAAGCCTCATTTCCACATAAGTTTTATTATGAATGTATCTCCCGAATGTGATTGCTGGAATCATAATGACGCGGCAATCATTCCCGATTTGGGGATAGCCGCTTCCTTTGATCCGGTGGCGTTAGACCAGGCATGTGCTGATATGGTCACGCAAGCGCCTATATTGCATGGAGGCAAATTAGGGGAAGATCATCCGCACGATCATCTCGAAGGAGAAGATAAATTCCATTTGATGCATCCTGATACTGATTGGAAATCAGGTCTGGAACATGCAGAAAAGATCGGACTGGGAACCCGTCAATATGAATTAATAACAATTTAATAATGAATCAGGACACTATTTGTGCCATCTCAACTGCTCCCGGAACCGGAGGAATTGCCGTGATACGAATCTCCGGTACGGAAGCAATTGAAATAAGTAATTCAATCTTCTTTCCTAAAGCAGCCGGGAAAGACCTTTTAACCCGGAAGGCCTATTCTATTACTTACGGTAGTATCCGTCGAAGGAATGAGTTAATAGACGATGTACTTGTCTCGTTATTTCGTGCCCCTCATTCGTTTACCGGAGAAGATACGGTGGAAATTACCTGTCACGGTTCTGTTTATATACAACAACAAATCCTTCAACTTTTGATTGAAAAGGGGGCACGTTCCGCTTTACCGGGTGAATTTACCCAAAGGGCTTTCCTAAATGGGAAAATGGATTTAAGCCAGGCCGAAGCTGTAGCCGACCTGATAGCTTCGACATCAGCAGGAATGCACAAATTGGCGCTCAGTCAGATGCGTGGAGGATTCAGCCACGAACTAAATAAACTTCGCCTGCAATTATTAAACTTCACCTCTTTAATCGAACTCGAATTAGATTTTAGCGAAGAAGACGTAGAGTTCGCCGACCGTTCTAACCTGAAACAATTAGCCTCCGAAATAGAACACTTAATTACTCGGTTGTCTAACTCGTTCAGTGTAGGAAATGCAATTAAGAATGGTATTCCCGTCGCAATCATCGGAGAAACCAATGCTGGAAAATCTACCTTACTTAATTTATTGCTGGGAGAGGAAAAAGCCATTGTTTCGGATATACATGGTACTACCCGTGATGTGATAGAAGATACCATCAATCTCTCAGGAATTACGTTCCGCTTTATCGACACCGCAGGCATCCGCGAAACAACAGATACCATCGAAACACTGGGTATAGAACGAACTTTCCAAAAACTTCAACAAGCCTCAATCGTATTATGGATCATTGATTCAACTACTTCATCCTCCTCTATCGAAGAGCTGGCTAAACTAATAGTACTACATTTAGAGGGAAAGAAAACATTGCTGATATTCAATAAATCCGATCTTTTAACTCCCGAAGAACTTCAGGAAAAACAACAATTGCTTAATAATATTGATGCCGACCGCCTTTTCATATCAGCAAAGAATAAAGAAAACACAGACAACCTGAAACAGCAACTAGTTGATTTAGCCGCCATCCCGGAAATCAGCCAAAACGACGTGATTGTAACCAACGTTCGCCACTACGAAGCTCTTATCAAAGCTCGTGACGCTATCCTCCGCGTATTACAAGGATTAGAACAAAACATATCAGGCGATTTCCTCAGTCAGGATATAAGAGAATGTATGCACTATCTAGGAGAGATAACAGGACATATCAGTAACGATGAAATACTAGGTAACATCTTCGAGCACTTTTGTATCGGCAAGTGATTTTTGTTTGTCAGGAATAACTGTTTTTATTTTGGGGAATTTTTTCATGATGGCTTGCATGGTATTAGGCCAAGCGTTTATATCAGCTCATTAAGATTGGCTAAATTAACAGAATTCACATTTTTAATACAACAACCACCAAATAAAAATATCTTGGGATGGTAATACTACAATGTTGTTAGTGCTATGATTCTATACAGTCATCATGCCAATGAGTGGCAATAAAAGAATTAATAGTTGAATATAGGAGGTCTCTGACCCAATTAAAAAATTTTCTGTTTGAACATTATCTCAATATTAGGATTTATTATTGCTGCAAAATTAAAGATACAAAGGTATATATAAATAGAGGAAGTGGATTTTTCTTGATTCCTGAATTTTTTCAACAAATTGTTAGATTAATATGACCGTAGTTTAAAGTAGTTGGTTTCTGTATCACAAATAAGAATTACAAATTAAAATCAAAAAGCCTGAGGCTAGAGCTCCAGGCTTTCTAATTCTAAATGTTAATTTATTCTTGCCTGCTGATAACTACAGGTAGACCGTCGGCCGGTAAAAGGCCAGGCATATTTGTTTTCATGGAGCAAGCGAATGTATCAGCGCCAAACTGTGTTATTTCAAGGGTTATGGTAAATGGGAAACCTAAAAGTTCAGATGTAAACGTTACATTGTCACCACTCATCGCCCAAGTTCCGTTCAACGTCTCAATTACAGGGAGCTCAGGGGTAAGTTGTCTTTCAATTATAACAATGGCATCCTTGCTTTCTTTCAATTCAAATACAATTCCTTCAACAATATCGAAAGCAGGTTCAGGGCTGGTTTGATCATCTATCACCCAATTGCCGACAATCACTGTTTCTCTTGAAGCAGGATCTTGCTTTACATTTATTGTCCTTTCTATTGTCTCTGATTTAACGATCACGGTTGTAGATCTATCTTTGATATCCGGATTCTGTGTTACTTTGATCGTAATCTGACCATTGTTTGTACCTGAAGAGGGAGTTACCGTACACCAATCGGTGGCTGAAGATGTAGCGCTCCATCCTGTGTTTGAGGTAACATCGATTGTGAGCTCAGTTGCTCCGGATTCTACTGTAACTTCGTTTTTGGAAACGTTCAATGTTGGATCCGGATCATCATCGTCTCCACAGGCAACCATTAATAATGATAATAATACACCTAAAAATAATAATTTTTTCATGTCTTTTTATAATTTAGATTTTAGGCTCTAAGATATGATAAATCAGAAAAAAACGGTTATTTGAGGGGTAGATACTACTATTTTGGTATGAATGGGAAAATGTGTTTTAGTTCTTAAGAAGTTCTTTAACAGATTGAAGGTAACCACGTGAAATCGGAATAGGAGAACTGGTTCCCTCGATGCTAATTTCGTATGTCCTGCCATTCTTTTTTATGGAGGAAACGTTAAGCAGGTTTATAATATAAGAACGATGGCATCGAATGCAATTATATTTCAGCATGTCCTGTTCAATGTTTTTCAAAGAATTCCTTACCAGTTCTTTACAAATACGGTTATTTTTATGATAATAAACAGTAATATAATTATCTGAAGATTCAAAATACAGCAAGTCTTTAGGTTTAAGGGAAAAACGCAACTGATCGTTTTCATCACATATATTAATACAATCATACTGAATCGGTACTTTATTTTCTGCCTCGGCTGTTTGAGTAGCATTAGCATGCCGGTTTTCCTTTGATAAATTGTGAAGTGTCAATATTGTTAGCCCTATGATGTACCACAGGGAGAGAGATAGAAAGATAATTCTCAACGACTCCAGGAATTCTTTGAAAAAGAAGTCGGAAGGGGTAGCATATAGAGAACTAAGTATTAATGTACCCAGTAATACGTCAAAACAAAACCCTATCAATACATGATAGACTTTCATATCCCTGTACTTGAAATACCGGTATTGAAGATACTGGGAAAGTCCGATAAGACTGGCACAAATGAGAATGAAACCGAGTAAGGACAATTGATTAAGCGGGGATAAATTTATCAAATATCCTAACCAGTTATAAATATTAAACGGATTAAATAGAACAATGAATAGAAGTAGAAAAACAAACATTCCGAGAGCAAAGAACGTTCTATCCTTATAAGACTTTAGATATGTAAAAGGTCGATTAAGAATGTTTTTTATAGTATTGAATATTTGCCCCATAAGAAAAACCGGTTCATTTATTGGCAAATATACAAAACTTAGTGCTTCAATTACGATAAAAAAGAGCCATTATCTTTGTGATCAATGGCTCTTTGCTTTTTCTTTTTGTTTTTAAGGCTGTGTAAGCTTAATAGATAAATGTCTTTCTTTCCCTATGGGTTGAATTTCTAAATATCCTGCTTTGCAATTGTTTATCGGGATAATCTTATAACCTGATGAAGGGTTTATCTCAAGGACATCCTTACTTTTTAGCAGTGAAATATCCGGAACATAAATGCGTGTAAAAGCTTCATTATTGTTTTCACGCCACTGGCAGGTAAAAGTGTTTTTCTGATAGTCGTTGTAGTAATCCACCAATTGGCCGTTTACAGCCATTGGATAATAACGCTTCAAAGCATAACCGAAATAATCCTGCTCATCGATTCCATCCCAGTAAGCCCAATATGTTTGTGCGTTTTTGCTTTTTTCAATCAGGTTGATGATATGGATAGCTGGTTCTTTGTACTGTCCACCCATATAAAAGGCGCCCCATTCGCCTATAACGGTGGGGACACCTAACTTATTTGCGGTTCTGAAAATATTACCGAATATAAAGTCTAAACGTGCATACCCTTGCGTCATGGAAGCTTTCGAATCGGTTACAAGGTCATATCCATGCGGCGCGTAAGCACATAGAGGATCGATATTGCCTTCTTTATCTTTTGGTAGCCGAAACGTACTTGGAACGCCCATATTACAGAAGAAATTATGTTCGAGGAAAAGGATGTGTCTAGTATTTACTTCCCGGATAGCATCCCGTACTTTTTGATAGAAGTTGGTCAATGCTCCCTGCTCAAATTCATCCACTAATGGTGATGCTTTACTCACAATATGCGCGAATACATTTTCATTGTTCAGTTGATCATAGGCATTCAGGCGTTTGTCTTCATCATTCCATATCTCCGCAATTTTTTCTTCGGTCAATATCTCATTGGTTGCCGCCGCGTGTATTTCGGCAAACCCTTCCAGCATTTTTTGAAAGATCGTTGATCCGGAAGAACCCATAAACGGTTCATTCATAATATCAAAACCTACCACGGAAGAAGCGTTGGCGTATCTTTTCGCAACCGTTTGCCACGCATTGATATAATGGTCTTGCACACCTATACCGTCCGCGGCGGGTTTGTTATTCCAGAAATTATCGAAAGATTTTTGTATGGCCGGGCTTATGATATATCCGTCGCTCCAAACATTTCCTGTCACATGAGGCAGTCCCTCGTCGAGAGTTGCCCATAAAGGAGCGCCGTTTCCAAACTTTCTTCCGTATAGATCCTGATGCATGTCCAGGATAAGCCACAGGTTATTATCTTCAGCCCATTTAACCCGTTTATCAATTTCTTTCAGATACTCTTCGTTTATTTTTCCGGGTTCAGGTTCGAGTACGTCCCAATAGAGTCCGTAGCGTATGCAATTGAAACCCCATTCCTTGAACTGGCGGAACAACTCTTCGTCGCCATCATACAGAAAGTTATTTTCGGGAGCTTTCGTAACGTGGTTAAGCCCGTTTAAAATAACGGTTCTTCCCACGTCATCCATAAATTTTCCACCATTTGTGGATAAAAAACCGATTTTTT
>DAMCDT010000199.1:0-1090 GCA_032058265.1 Tannerellaceae bacterium | reverse complement strand
CCTGTCTGGCAGCTTGCCATTAGTATAAGAAGTAGAAACAGGATACTGTGTTTTAATTTATTATACATTGTTCTCAATTTAAGTATTTCATAAAATTTAATTACTTATCCCACCATACTGAGGTAGACATCTTATCTTCTCCCTGATTGCTGATAGCTTCCGAAATATTTTCCAGATTAATCGTGTACTCTTCGGTGGGATATTTAAACCGCCGGGGTATCTCTCCCTGGTTCGGGCTACCCTGGTAGTTCGTAGGTGTTAGCCGGGGATAACCGCTACGGCGCCAGTTGGCATAACTTTCATATCCGTTGAGGAACGTAGCTATCCAGAATTCGGTTCCGATTACATTTAGTTTATCGCTTGTGGTGATTGCCTTGTCAAATAAACCCTGCGCAAGGTATTCATTGATCTGATCATCGGGAATTATCCCTGCGTTGCCGTAAATGGCTTGCTGCTTCATGGATGAAAGTACGGCATTCTCATAATGCGATTTGGCATCTCCCGAAATATAACCTTTGACGATGGCTTCCGCCTGTAGTAGTTCCACTTCCGCATGTGTCATATATATAGTCGGGGCGTTAAGTAAAAGGAGGGTGGCAGGGTTAAATGTAGAATAGTCCGCAAGAGAAGTATAGGACGGATCACCACTTTTTATGGTAAGTACATCATATCCGTTGACAAGCCCTTGTTGTTTATCCACATCGGTATCACCGTTGGGAAGCGCGCAATATACCTGCATACGAGGATCGTTCGTTGCTTTCAACCGATCCATAAATGTTTTACTGATCTTTATGGCTCCACTGTTTAGTAGTCCGTGACTATTGAATACATATCCTAACGGATTTTCGGTGGAGGCTTTTCCTTCTACGTGCTGCACCATGCAGATATCGTCAGCCGATTGCATGACTCCTCCCTGGATAGCTTTTGTTATAATGGATCTGGCCTGGGTAAGATCTGCTTTTTCCATGCGCATACCTAAACGAAGAAGCAGGGAATTACCGAAACGTCTCCATTTATCGATATCGCCGTAATAAAGAATATCACCCTCAATATCAGGTTTTGACTCACTTAATAATGACAATCCTTTTTC
>DAMCDT010000198.1:0-7601 GCA_032058265.1 Tannerellaceae bacterium | reverse complement strand
TAAACGGACAGTCATAGCTTACCTGGGAAGAGACAATGACCTAAATGGAAGTTCCGACGGAAAGATCAATGCTATGATGGAGGGCTGGGATGGAAAAAACGGTAATCTAATTATTTACCAGGACTCTGCATTTCGGCAAAGTGAGGAATATAACAGCAACGCCTGCTTAATTAAAGTCTATCTGGAAAATGGGATCAAGAAAGCCGATACTTTATATAACTATGGAAAAGAAAACTCAGCTAATCCCGACGTTTTAACCAGAGTTTTAAAGGATGCGAAAGAGTTGTGTCCGGCAGAATCGTATGGGCTTATTGTTTTTTCCCATGGTTGGGGATGGTTACCGGAAGGCTCGTTTCAATCGTTCCGTTCTTTTATACAGGATCAGGAGTCAGAGATGGAATTAACGGATTTCGCCAATGCTATTGCCAAAGCTAATATCCATTTCGATTACATCGTTTTTGAACCTTGCTTTATGGCAGGGATTGAGGTAGCTTATGAATTAAAAGACTATACGGATTTTATTTTAGCTTCTTCGGCCGAAATAGTAAGGCCAGGTTTTCGCTCCATTTATGCCAGTTCCATGAATTACCTTTTTAAACCGGAAGCTGATCTGCAAACATTCGCTCATAATGCATTCCTTTATTTTGACAATCAATCGGACGCCTTTCGTTCAGCGACTTTCAGTGTAATTAAAACATCCGGGCTAAGTACTTTGGCTGATTTTCTCAACAAAAATCTTAGCGGAGAACTATTAACAGATATCACGGATATTCAGGTATTTGACCGCAAAACCAACCATTTGTTCTTTGATTTTGAAGATTATTTTTCACGGATGATGCCGGATGATGCATCCAAACAATCTTTATCTAACCACATCAACAATTGCATTCTTTATAAGAATGCAACTCCTACCTTTTGGGGAAATTTATCAGGAAACTTCACTATTGACCATCATTCGGGATTTACGACCTACATCCAGCAGGAAAAATATCCCGAATTAAATGAAGCATACAAGGAGCTTCGTTGGTATAATGCTGTTTTTAAATAGCATTATATAATCCTGAAATTTCTCTATTTCTCCCTCTTTCTTTTTATATTTACGGGATCATTGATAATTTAAAACGTCATAAGCCTATGAAAACACACGAATATCAGGCGAAAGACCTTTTCTCGTCTTATGGGATTCCTGTAGAAAAGCATCGGTTATGTTATAGTGCTGAGGATGCTGTTGCTGCATACAAACAACTTGGGCTTGAAAAGGTTGTTGTTAAAGCACAGGTATTAACCGGAGGAAGAGGAAAAGCCGGAGGGGTAAAACTGGCAAAAAACAAAGAGGAAGTTGCCGCATACACAGATGCTATCTTACGCATGCAGATCAAAGAATTTCCGGTAACAAAAGTACTGATCAGTGAAGCCGTTCGTATTTCCTCTGAATATTATGTTGGGTTTGTAATCGACAGAAATAGTAAATCGGTTATGTTGATGCTTAGTTCCGAAGGTGGCATGGATATAGAAACGGTTGCTAAAGAAACCCCTGAAAAGATACACAAATTCAGCATAGATCCTTTAATTGGTATTCCTGATTATCTGGCACGCCGCTTTGCTTTCACATTATTTGATAAGATGGAACAGGTTGTTGCTTTAGGTAATATTTTGCAAAAGCTATATTGCCTATTTGTTGAAAAGGATGCTTCTTTAGCAGAAATCAACCCGTTAGTTCTGACTGAAGAAGGAAATCTGATAGCTATCGACGCTAAAATGACGTTTGATGATAATGCGCTTTACCGTCAAAAAGAGATTTTGGATCTTTTTGAACCGACTGAAGAAGAAAAGGTTGAGTCAGAGGCTAAGGAAAACGGATTCAGTTATGTCCTCATGAATGGAGATATTGGTTGTATGGTCAATGGGGCAGGATTGGCAATGGCTACGATGGATATGATTAAATTGTATGGAGGAAATCCTGCCAACTTCTTAGATATAGGTGGAAGCTCTAATCCCAATAAGGTAATTGAAGCTATGAAGCTTTTATTAAAGGACGAGCAGGTTAAAGTTGTTTTAATCAATATTTTCGGTGGGATCACACGGTGTGATGATGTAGCCAATGGTCTGTTGACGGCTTTTAAACAAATTGAAACGGATATTCCTGTTATTGTCAGGCTAACGGGTACGAATGAAAAAGAAGGACGCGCTTTGTTGCAAAACACTCGTTTTTTTGTAGCTGAAACAATGAGCGAAGCAACCAATCTGGCTGTTAAGGCAAGCCTTGAGAATTGAAAGTTGAAAATTGAAAATTGAAAATGAAGATTTGATATGTCCATTTTAATAGATACAAATACCCGGCTGGTGGTTCAGGGAATTACCGGTAGGGACGGAGGGTTCCATACACAGAAAATGCAGGCGTATGGAACGAATGTTATAGGCGGAACTTCTCCCGGAAAAGGAGGAAATGAAATATACGGGCTTCCTATATTCAATACAGTATATGAAGCTGTTGAAAAAGAAGGAGCCAATACGTCGATCATATTTGTTCCTGCCCGTTTCGCGGCGGATGCCGTAATGGAAGCAGCTGACGCGGGGATTAAACTGATCATTTGTATTTCAGAAGGTATACCTACCTTGGATGTAATTAAAGCTTACCGCTTTGTAAAGGAAAAAGGTGCTAATTTGATTGGGCCTAACTGTCCGGGACTTATCTCACCGGGGAAAAGCCTGGTGGGTATTTTACCTGCGCAAGTATTTAAACAAGGAAATGTTGGAATTATCAGCCGTAGTGGAACGCTTACCTATGAAGTTGTTTACCACCTTACCAATAAAGGTATGGGACAATCGACCGCTATCGGTATGGGGGGCGATCCGGTGGTCGGATTATACTTTCGTGAATTGTTGGAAATGCTGGAACAGGATGAAGAAACCGAATCGATCGTAATGATTGGTGAGATAGGCGGCAATGCGGAAGAGTTGGCAGCAGAATATATTAAAAATCATATTACTAAACCTGTCGCGGCTTTTATTGCCGGACAATCAGCTCCTCCCGGAAAACAAATGGGGCATGCCGGTGCGATCATATCGAGTGGTTCGGGAACGGCCGCTGAAAAGATAGCTGCACTGGAGGCTGCAGGGGTAAAGGTAGCCAAAGAACCCTCACTTATTCCTGATTTATTCCGGCCTTCCACATGAAGCTCATTAAGTAATTAACTAATAGATATGAGTCTGAAACAAAGCGAACAACATCCTTTAGGATTCTTTTTACCGGAAAACACCAAAGTATTGATGTTGGGTAGCTTTCCTCCTCCTCTTGCGAGATGGTCGATGAATTTCTATTATCCGAATTTCCAGAATGATATGTGGCGCATTATGGGGATCATATTTTATGATAATAAAGACTATTTTATTGCCGAATCGGGGAAGGGATTTGATGAAGAGAAAGCAAAATCCTTTAGTAAAGAAAAAAGCATAGGCTTTGGCGATACAGCCGAAGAAATAATCCGCTTAAAAGATAATGCCTCCGATAAATTTCTTGAAGTCGTTACTCCGTTGAATTTAGAAAAGGTACTGCAACGGATACCTCATTGTAAGGCTATTGTTATTACGGGACAAAAGGCGATGGATACACTGCTGTCGGTTTTTCCTATCCCGGAACCGAAAGTCGGCTCTTATACCGAAGGATTCTATATGGAGAGAACACTTCGTGTTTATCGTATGCCTTCTTCTTCACGGGCTTATCCGAAACCTTTATTCGATAAAGCCGCAGATTACAAAAAGATGTTTAGTGAATTAAATCTCATCTGACAAAAATTCTTACATTTGTTTCGTTCAATAAAAACTCTATTGCTTCGTTAGAATGTTGACTGTAATGATTCTGGTTTTCCTAATAGGATATTTGTTAATAGCCTTAGAACATCCACTGAAAATTAATAAGTCCGGAACAGCTCTGCTTACCGGAACGATTTTATGGATAATCTATACATTTGCTGCTCCGGATTTAATTCCATCCGTATCCTTAAAAGATTTTAAAGACTTTCTGGATGCAAATCCTTATATATCCTCTTTACCTTATGCCGAGCAAGCGATCTCTTTTGTTGTAGAACATCAGGTATTGGACAGTATTGGTGATATAGCCGAAACACTCATTTTCCTGATTGGCGCGATGATCATTGTCGAACTGATAGATGCTCATGGCGGATTTATGTTTATAACTAACCGCATTACTACAAAAGACAAACGCAGATTACTCCTACTGATTGCCACTATTACCTTTTTTATGTCTGCCGTATTGGATAATCTAACAACGTCTATTGTTATGATTATGCTGATAGATAAAATGATAGGCAATTATAAAGAGCGTTGGGTATTCGGAAGTATAATTATCATCGCAGCTAACAGCGGGGGCGCGTGGTCACCTATCGGAGATATAACGACTATCATGTTATGGGTAAGAGGTAATATATCTACGGCCGCAACCGTTCCTCATTTGTTTTTGCCCAGTTTGGTATCTGCCCTGGTTCCCGTATTATTAGCCCGTCGTTTCTTGCATGGTGATATTATGTCGCCTAATAATATCAGAAGCAAAGAAGATAATAATGAGTTACTTAAAGAACTCAAACCGAAGGATAAATTATCTATCCTGATATTGGGAATTGCCTGTTTGATATTTGTTCCTGTTTTTAAGACAATCACCCATTTACCTCCTTTTATGGGAATACTGTTCGGTGTCGGCATTTTATGGTTTTATACTGAACTTATGTACCGGCGGAATTTTATATCGGAAGACATTAAACTGCGTTTATCTAAGATCGTGCACCGGATTGACGGTTCGACCCTTTTATTCTTCTTAGGCATTCTTTTAGCGGTCGATGCGTTACGGTGTGCCGGAATCCTCGGTAGTTTTTCAAATTGGCTGGATGCGGAAGTGGGAAATGTTTATGCCATCAACCTTATAATTGGTGGATTATCCGCTATTGTTGACAACGTGCCTTTGGTGGCAGGAGCCATTGGTATGTATCCCATAGCAAACGAAGCTATGATAGCGACTGCTGCTGATCAAGCCTATATGATGAACTTTGTTCAGGACGGCGTTTTCTGGCAATTTCTTGCTTACTGCGCCGGAGTGGGTGGAAGCATGCTTATCATCGGGTCTGCTGCCGGTGTGGTTATCATGGGTCTGGAGCGTATTGATTTTATATGGTATCTGAAGAATATCACCTTACTTGCTTTACTTGGTTATCTTTCAGGAGCAGGCGTATATATATTACAAAATTTACTATTTACATAAACTATGATATTAATTGCCGATAGTGGTTCGACTAATACGACCTGGTGTATTGCTGAAAATGGAATTTGCACTAAACAGATTATTTCATCGGGCATCAATCCGTTTTTTCAGACGAAGGAGGAAATTGCAGATGTTATTAAAGAATTTCTACTTCCTGAAATAAACAATTTTCAGATCGAATCACTTTTTTTCTACGGCGCCGGTTGTGCTTCCACAGATAAGCATCAAATGGTTACAGAAATCATCTATCCGTTACTACCGGTAGAGATCGAAGTGGGTAGTGACCTGTTGGGAGCCGCACGGGGTTTATGCGGAAAACAACCCGGTGTAGCCTGTATCTTAGGAACAGGTTCAAACTCCTGTTACTATGACGGATCTGTGATCATCAAAAACATTTCTCCTTTGGGATATGTATTAGGAGATGAAGGTAGCGGAGCAGTTTTAGGAAAGATCCTGGTAAGTGATTGCCTGAAAAACCAACTTCCTCAACATATTATTGAAAAGTTCCTTCATACATACAGCCTCACTCCCGCCCTGCTTTTGGAGCGGATCTATAAACAAGCTTTCCCTAACCGCTACCTGGCTTCGTTTACTCATTTCCTCCACGAAAATGTTAATGAACCTGCTATTTACGAACTGGTCTATAATAGTTTTCATAGTTTTTTTATCCGTAATGTTATGCAATATGAGGGTCATACACAGTATCCGATCCATTTTGCGGGATCGGTTGCCCATCATTTCAAAAACATTTTAACTGATGTGGCTGATTCGCTTCATCTGAGAATTGGAAAGATTGAACAATCTCCTGTAAACGGACTACTCTCCTACCATTCAGGAGTATCGGGATCGTAAAGTTGTAAGCAGGCCGGTAACCTGAGGAATCAAAGCCTGCCTATCATCATTCCATAATATATAATCCGACTTTTCCTTTTTTATTTCGTCAGGCATTTGACTATCGATCCTGCGAATGACATCTTCATTAGAAATTCCATCGCGGGAAGAAGCTCGTTCAACCCGTAATTCTTTCGGAGCGTATACCATAACCGATACATCCACTCCTTTATCAAATCCGGATTCAAAAAGAATAGCTGTTTCAATGACGCAGATGTCTGTCGTTTGCCGGGATACCCATTGCTGAAAATGACGGTTTACTTCCGGATGGATGATGGCATTTACCTGTTTAAGATACTCTTCATTACCAAAGATATAAGAAGCCAACAATTTCTTATTCACGCCTTCTTTGTTATAAATTTCCTCCCCAAACAATTCTATAAGTTTACTTCTGATCACCGGAGAGGTATTAGTCAGTTTTTTGCTTTCGATATCTGCTATATAAACAGGTATGTTGCAGATTGTAAATAAACTTGCAACAACTGATTTGCCGCTCCCGATACCTCCCGTAAGTCCTATCCTGATCATTCTACGTTTTTGGGCTCTAATATAAACTCGATTACTTCAGGTGATATGGTTACTTTGTCTACCCAATCCGGTTTCTTAATTAGGGTAACAGGAAGGGTTCCCGAAATACTTTTATCCAGATCAACCGTTATTTCAACAGAAAACTGTTCTTCAGAAAGTTCTTTATAACGGGATAAGGGTACATTGCATGATACCTTTACTTTAGACGGAAACATGCGGATCGTGAAATTATTCGGAACGTTTTTACTGATGACGGGTATTTCCAATGATTTCTCCGTGAACTCTTCAATAGGGATCGAAAGCGTTACGCTATTTGGTTCGAAAGTGGCTCCCTCGATCTTCTCAAGCTGAAATTTCCTATCTACCGTTTTTGTTCCTTTTTTGATTTCAGCATAAACTGTCTTTACCGACTCCAAAGAATCCAATAATGCCTGGGTAGCATATACATCGACGGTAGGCGGATTAATTATGATTTCACCGGATAAGGCATGGCCGGGTTCCGTACGGATATCACCATTAAATACTACCGGCAGTTTTTTGTTGACCAGTAAACTATATGGCACTTCTATTTGCGAAGGCATGAAGCTGACTAAATTGGTTGTCGCAATCAGCTGTTTCATGATCTTACTTTCAATATCTTTCTGTGGCAAGAGAAATACTCCGCTTTTTCCGGCGATGTCTTTCATATCTATATCGATATAAGACAGTTTTTGTCCTAAGGAGTAATTCAGAAGTACACTACCTTTATCACGCAAACGGGCTGTAATTTCATAAGGTGGAGTATTGACAAAGGCCACATCGTTAGGCATATTGCGGTACCTTACAGGAACAGTTACACGTATTTCATATTCTTCCTGTAAACTTTGCAGCACCCAAAAACCAAACGATAAAAGTACAAAAAACAGAAAGA
>DAMCDT010000197.1:0-7608 GCA_032058265.1 Tannerellaceae bacterium | reverse complement strand
ACAAAACACCATTATAAAGGGGGACTTAAAGAATACGAACGTCTGGAACAGGCAAAAAAAATCAACAGAACTGCCGCCTACAGTTCCGCCAGCTGGGGAATGTTTCAGATTATGGGATTTAACTATGCTGCGTGTGGCTGTCAAGATGTAGTAGAATTTGTAGAACAAATGTCCCAAAGCGAAGGAAAGCAATTGGAATTATTCGTACGTTTCCTGCAAACAAATAAATGGAGCCAATACCTACAGTCCCTCAATTGGACAGAATTTGCCCGTCACTACAATGGCCCCGGCTATGCTCAAAATCGTTACGATGAAAAACTAGCTGCTGCCTACCGGAAATATGCAATCCAAAAAGATTGAAATAGTAAAGAATATAGGAATGATAGCTTTGTTGATTGCCATAATTATGGGTTCTATCATGGCATACAGAAGAGAAAACTGTATCAAACCCAATGAATATGAGAAAGATCCGATGCTCAGGGTCTTGTTTACTAATGGCAAGCCCATAGGACAATCATTCAGCCGTTTTCAACCGGAAAAACGAATGGTACGGGTTGGATCTTATCAGGAGGCCTATGAAATTTTTCTAAGTATGTGTACAGATAAGAAAAAAATAATTACGGTCGTGCCGGAAGCTATACATATTTGCTACCTCTACCCGCTTTGCAATAAGAATGGGTATTTGTGCTTTACGGATAAAGTGGAATCCGATACCTATGAGGTCGCTGTTGTTTGGGTAATATCCGATTCTATTGCTAAAATGGGGGTTAGAGAGGTACACTTTGTAGAAACCATAAAAAATAACCCTCACAAGTAAAATAATTACTCATTAATCATTAAATGCATTGATTCATAAATAATTATAAGTAAAATAATCCGCAAATCGTAATTCAACTTTTGCTGTTTTATCACCCCATAAACACTAATTAGTACGATCTGCGGATTCGATTTGTACGTTTTGGTCAGCCTTACTCAATTATTCATCCTAATTTTGCAAAGATATAATTCTCTAATTAGGATAAATGGTCAGATACGCATTCATATCTCTCTGCCTGCTCTGCACTACACTTCAGGCACAAAACATTCAAAAAGAAAATACTCACCCCAAGGAAAGTTGGTACATCGGCTTGCAAGGCGGAGTGCCTTTCGGAATCAACACATTCAATAGTTTCGGGTCAGACAAAATCCGGCTCGGATATTCGGGTGGACTGTTTTGCGGCTACCACTTAAATCCCATACTGTCCCTTGAAGCGCAGGCGGCATGGGGAAGTTTCGGTATGAGTGCACGTGATTGCTGCACTGCCTACTGGCTCGGAGCGGATGAAAACCGCTATCTGGTCCCCGTTCTGGGCGAAGACGGTTGGAGTTATGCCGACTTATACAGTGAGGTAAGCCTGCAACGTTATGGTTTACAGCTAAATGTGGATGTGCTCCAACTATTCAGCCGAAACTCCGAGAGGCGGTTGACGCTGGAAGTATCTCCGTTGTTGGCAGTGACAGGCACTAAGGCTCGTATCAAAACAAGGGATGGTGACAAACAGGTGATGAAGGGAGATAATAACTGGCATTTGGGGGCTGGAGGTAATCTTTCTATGAACTACCGGATCAATCAGAATCTATCGCTCGGCATATACAGCGGAATCATCTGGCTCACAGGCAGCCAAATAGACGGTATGCCTCAGCATATCCATCAGAAAAACTACATCTGGGAAAGCGGCATGCGCTTGGGTTGGACATTCGGGAAGAAGCCTAAACCAAGACAACTCCATACCCCGGCAACGCCTGTCGAAGTGGAAACAGCCCCCCTTGTTGAGCAACCAACGATAATCATCGAAGTGGCCCAACCCATCGAAGAAAAGCAAACAGTAACACAAGTAACACAAGTGGAGCAGCTAACCGTAACCTTTCCCACCATCTTTTTCGCATTCAATTCTATCCGCCCCGCTCCCGGTCAAAGAGAGAACTTACAAGAAATATTGGCCATTCTTCTGGAAGAGCCTGAGATGAAGATAACCCTCACCGGGTGGTGCGATAACCGGGGATCGGTAGCCATCAATAACCGTATATCGCACCAACGCGCCGAAGCTGTAAAAAAATGGCTCGTAAGCAACGGCATACCTGCCGGGCGCATCCATGCCACAGGCAAAGGTATAGACAACCATGCTACCGACGATGCTAAAGCCCGCCGGGTGGAAACTAAAACGGAGGAAAAATAATGAGACAAGCAAAATATCAATATACAATAATCTGTACGCTGGTTGCCATATTCCTGACCGCTTGCAACAATGGATCGCACGATGATGAATTTGCAATCCCCGCCGGTAGCGGCGCATTGATTGTCGAACTCCAATCGGAAAGGCCGGATATCACCATCGACGATGTACATCTCTTCGTATTCAACAGTAATGAACATCTTGCCCAACACCATTATTTTGGTGAGCCCAAAGAGTTAGCATCCCAATATTTCAACTTCCCGGCTGGTCAATACACGGTAATTGCCGTGATGAACACCGGAACTGATTTTTTCAAAGATGAGGACTCTACGCTGTCCGACTTTAATCAATGGCTCCATTCAACGGCCCCGAATCATCTCAATATGCTCACAGGGATGGTGCAAACGGAACTCAGAAAGAACGAAATAAAAAGGGTGATGATTACCCTGCACCATGGAATGGGCGGTATCACGCTTTCCACACTACGCCTGTTATTGGAACTGCCTTCGCCCAACCTGCCCGATTATTCCGGAACACGCGCTGCCCGCGCCGATGTGGGATACTCCGTCCGCTGTGTTGTAGAAGTTTACCGCAAAGGAACGGAAGAACTGCTCCACCGCCGGACGGCATTACCCACCCCTTTGGCCGCAGGTAGGCATAGTTTGGAGTTAAGCCTCTATAAAGGCGATTACGACTTGCGTCTCTGGGCAGACTATGTGCCACAGGGCATCACGGGCGACTATCATTACAGCACCGCCGACTTGAAGTTTGTCACCTTCAACCCCGACCGTATATACACCGCCTGCACCGACAGCCGCGACGCAAGCTACGCCACCCTGACCATCGCTCTGACCAAGGATGCGCAAGAAGAAACTATAATCCTGCAACGGCCACTGGCAAAATACCGGATTATAGCCACTGATGTGAATGAGTTTATAAAAGCTGTGGGAAGTAAATTCCCCGGTGAACGGAAATTCGGTATCCGTTTCTCATACGGCTTTTATTTTCCGGTCGCTTTCGATGTATGGCAGGGTAAACCCTCTCGGTCTGAAATGGGTATTTCATTCGCTGGAACCCTTATTATCTCTGACGATAACAATAGTGAGATAGAGTTGGGGTCGGATTACATTTTCGCAAATGGCACGAACTCGTATATACCTCTCACGATTGAAATCATCTCAATTAAAAGCGGAGAACTGATAGGAAGGTATCCGGCTTTGAACGTGCCTTACCAAAGAGCACACCTGACGACAATTCGGGGAAGGTTCCTGACAGCCCTATTCGGTTCGGGCGGAATAGGGATCGATCCGGGTTATGACGGTGACATAGACATTGATTTGGATAATTTCTAAAAACAGAATATGACGAAAGAACGATAAATTAAACCTTTAAAAAAGTAAAAATGAGAAAGTGTATTTTTTTAGTTTTGTTGTTTGCCCTTGTAGGGTTGGCAACTTCGTGCAGCCAGGATGATGTTACTGAACTGCAAAATAATGTGAACAACAGGGTAACGATACGGGTAGGCGTGGAAACTGACAATATGGTAATGAAATCCGGTACGCTGACCCGTGCCTCGGGAGCCCTGCAATTGGACGGTTATTCACTGCGCTATATCCTCGAAGTATGGAATGACGATGATGTAGTTGCTTACCGCGAAGAAAAACTTGTTACTGACGCTTCCCAAGCAGTAGACTTCGAGTTCAGTCTGCCGGATGCGGGTGATTATAACGCTCTTCTTTGGGCGGATTATATAACTGAAGGCGCTACCGAAACGGACGGGCATTACACAGACCTTTATTACACAACCAATTCTGTCAACGGACTCGGGGCTGTGAGCATTATCGGTTCGGCTTATACCGTTAATGCCGGGTCGCGCGATGCTTTCTTCGGTACATCTTCTTTCACTAAAACTGCGGGCACTGCGGCCAATTTGGGTAGCATAACGCTGAACCGCCCTTTCGGTAGGCTTAATATTATCGAAAAAGACGCCAATCTTCAGGCTGACCTGACAAGTATGAGTTTGTCCTATACCGTACCGCAGACATTCAATACACTTACTGGCGGCGTGAGCGGAACTTATAACGTTGTTGTCAGTGACATAACTTCTTTTCCGTCTGCCGCCACTGAAAAGGCTAACCTTTTCTTCGACTACATATTTACCCCGGCTACCGGACAGCAACTGCTGGGAGAAATAGCAATAGAGTATAGGTTGGCCACGGCGACAGGCGCATTCAACATTCCGGCCAATATGCCTGTAGAGCGCAACAAGCGGACGAATATTTCGGGCAACATATTGACCGATCCTGACATCACCAGGTTATCGGTAGAGATAGACGATACGTGGACAGATGGGGATATCGAAAAGAATCCCCAAATCGACGATATTATACAGGTAGGTTCTTATTATTATGAAGGCGGATATATCTCTTCACAATTTACCACATCATTAACCTGTATGGGTATCATTTTTATAGTAGACGAAACAGGCGAGCACGGAAAGATTGTTAGCACGGATGAAGCATCCAAGGCATGGAGCACTGAGAAAGTTGTTACCAATGCAAAGAACATTGATGACGGCATGGCTAACATGGTTATAATACAACAGATATCCGGGTGGCAGACGAAGTACCCTGCTTTTGCATGGTGTGCGAATAAAGGTACAGGTTGGTATTTACCTGCTGAGAACGAGATGAGAGCGTTAGGTGATGCGATGACCAATATTAATACGGCACTAAATAGAATTCCTGGAGCTGATAATTTAAAGACTTCGGATGAAGAAACAGTTGCCTATTTTACTTCAACAGAATATTATCAGGAGACGCAACGAGATGTTGATTGCGGTTCTGCATTCATGTTATCAACAAGTAATAGTATAGCTACCAATTTTTTAAAAGATGAAATTATCTTAGTACGTGCTATAAAAGACTTTTAAACAAGTAGTTATGTAGTTCTACTTCTTCAAGCTGCTTTTTTACACACTGAAGTTCTGTGGAATATTTAAGATGCTTTGATTATAGGCAAACATGAAGAATATTAACAACAATAGATATCTTTAAAATAGCGAAATAAGCTATGAAGAAGAGGGAAAGCCGGCGAGATTGATTTTCCCTCTTTTTTATTTGCACCATAGGTTTGTAACGTTGGGAAAGCGAAATAAGGGTTAGGAGAATATAGTTTCTGAAAGATATTAGTCTTGGTAGATTTGCAATGTAGATTTACAAAAATAAATAAAAACGGCGAAACCGAAAAGCCGGAAAAGAGTAGGAGAAATAATAATACTTAATCAAGGGACTGTCCAAAATTTTGTGTAAATGATAATTTGGGTCGGAGTTTGGCTTAGGGCTAAATACCGATTCTTGATTCAAATATAGCTATAAACTGGTTCATAATTATGCCCCAGTTGTGGATCGGGGCTGTCCATTTCTTCTCGATCTCCTGCAAGGCCAGCCAGACCGACTTGCGCACGGCATCGTCCGTCGGGAATGAAAGCTTTGATTTAGTGTACTTTATGATCTTTCCGTTCAGGTTCTCGATGATATTGGTCGTGTAGATGATCTTTCTGATCTCCACGGGAAACTCGAAGAAAGCGGTCAACTCATCCCAGTTGCGATGCCAGCTCTGCACGGCATGGCGGTACTTCGAGCCCCACACTCGCTCGAAGTGAGCCAATGCCGCTGCAGCCTGCTCACGGTTGGCCGAGGTGTAAATCTCTTTCATGTCGGCCGTAAATGCCTTCATATCCTTCCAGACTACATATCGGCAGGAGTTGCGGATCTGATGCACCACGCAGATCTGGGTGGTGGACTGCGGGAATACGGCACGGATAGTATCGGTAAATCCATTCAGGTTATCCGTGACAGTGATCAGTATATCCTCGACTCCGCGAGCCTTCAGATCGGTCAGAACAGACATCCAGAACGAAGCGCTCTCCGTCTTGCCGACCCACATACCCAGAACCTCCTTATAGCCCATCGTATTAAGCCCGATGCACAGATAGACCGTCTTGTTGATGACTTTGCCCGACTCCCTGACCTTAAACACGATGCCGTCCATCCAGACGACCATATAGAGACTTTCCAATGGACGGTTCTGCCAGTCGGCGGCAGCCTGGGTAACCTTGTTGGTAATGATAGAGATAGCCGACGAGGAAAGGTTGATCTCGTAAATCTCTCGAAGTTCATCCTCAATATCAGACACGCTCATTCCTTTGGCGTAAAGCGAGATGACCAGCTTCTCGATAGACAGACCTCGGCTCTGGTGCTTGGGTACGACAACGGGATCGAACTCCGATCGGCGATCGCGCGGGATCTGGATTACGCTCTCACCATGCTCGGTCTGGATCTTCTTGGGGAACGACCCGTTGCGCGAGTTGCCCGTGTTGTGACCCTCGGGAGAACTCTTCTCATAACCCAGATGGGAGTCCATCTCCCCCTGGAGCATCTGCTCCAAAACCTGGGAGTGTAAGTCTTTAAGGAACTTGCTTACATCGGCCTCAGTCTTGAACTGGCTTAAAAACTCTTTGCTCAGCAGTTCACTCGGAACCGCCTCTCTTTTCTTTGACATAACACTGTACATAAAATCAATCTTTTTAAAATTAGTAAAAAATAATGCGAATCAATCCGACCCGCATTACGCATTTACACAATTTTTTGGACAGTGTCTTAATCAATTATGCCAGTTAATTTATTAGGTACAAATGTACCCGACTATCCAGGACAAGGTCAAGAATAAATCGTTTACTATCTTCTTATTCCTCTGCGTTTTTGAGGCTTCTTTTTCTTCTTTAATGCCTGTTGGCTCAGGTATTCCGCTTGATTTTCATCATGATTTGCAGGCTGAATATTAAATAATCCACCTGCGGCAGATAGTGCATTACCCACGGCCGAAGCAATGTTTTCCGCAACGCTACTTTCTGTTTCTTTCGGGGGCTCAGCCTGTTGTAAACTTGGCTGATATTTATTCTGCTGTCTATCCTCTTGCCGTTCCTCCTGAACAGGTTTGTGTTCGCTCAATTGAAGGTTCAGCTTGCCATAGCTAAACATCCTGTCTACATCTGAACCCTTGAAAGAATGCTCCCCTTTCTTGAACGATACGCCCTGCACCTCATCGGTCTGCCCTTTGAGTTTGTACTCTATGGATATTTCCTGTTGTTTGAGGGCATTCTCGAACTGTTGCCAGCTGTTAGTTTTGGGAAGTATGCCTTTTATCGCATGGTAAATCTCATATTTGGTCTGCTCCGCTCCCCTTAATTTCTGAACATTGACCTTATCTTTGCCCTTGCCATAGGTCAGGTTGTATTTATCCTTTAACAGCTTACATACCTTTTCGTTCCGGTATCGGTCGTTCTTGTCAGATATGGTTTTGCCGTCGTTATCCACTCTATTGAACACAATAT
>DAMCDT010000196.1:0-7614 GCA_032058265.1 Tannerellaceae bacterium | reverse complement strand
GGGCCTGCAGTGAACGGTAAAGGGAATTTGATCTCTGAAAACGGCTCTGACTGGGAATATTTGTATGAAGAGGAAGAATATGATGCTAATTTTTTGGTTTTAGCAGTCGTTACTTCCGAAGAAGGCAATACGGATATATTAAAAAGCTCTTCTTCCATACCGCAAAAGCGTATAAACAAGTCTGATCGTAAACTTCTGAAAAAGAAAACAACGGTCAGTGATCTATCTCCCCAAAGCCAGGTGCCTGCTCCATTTCCTGATATTACCGGCTACAATATCTACCGTAATGATATAAAACTTAATACTTCCCCTGTTATGGATACCCGTTATGTGGATGGGTCTGTTCCTGAAGGATCATACAAATATGCCATATCTGCCTTGTACGAAAACGCTGAAAGCGTACGGACAGAGGTCGAAAAAGGTACGACAGTTCATACAGAACTGTATCCAAAAAACAGCAGTTATATAACTCCAACCTTATTTAATGATTATATAACCATTCAGAATCACCAACAGGTTAAAACGTTGGAAATCCATTCAATACAAGGACAATTAATCAGAAAGATTGACAATCCTGATCAGTTTATTTCAACAAATGACCTTTTACCCGGTATCTATCTTTTCCGGCTAAATTCCGATTCAGGAGTAAAAGTACAAAAAGGAATAAAGAGATAATGACAAGCAAAGAGAATAAAAATAATTAATCTGTTATTTTTATTCTCTTCTTTATAGGAAGAAAATTGAAATATCAAACTGTCAACATACAGGGTTTATTTATATCATTATTTCCCAAAATGAGATTTAACGCTAACACTCATTTTGTAAAAGTCATCGAAAATATTGGTCTGTTTCGAATTTAAGTTATCATATATTCGTTATTATTGAATATTATATATAGATTTTAGTCAATTTTTGTGCAATCTGTTTTGCAAAACATAGTGAAGTTGTTTGTAAAAGCTCCTTATGTTTGTGTTGAAAGCCCGTTATGTTTTGAAAGAAAGTGTACGAACAATTTTCATAAACGTAAATTTCATACTGAAAAAACCTCTTTTTTCCGCTAGAAGAACATAAATATTGTTCACTTTTAAACTGATATTTGACCGGGAAATTGATGTGAATCGTGACATCAATACATAATGGGTAGTTACCTTTTTAAATTGAGGTTTTAATATGAAAGATATAAAGCTACTTTCCTTTCTTTTCGTAAAATCTCAACTACGTATAGGGCGATTATTTGAAAATTTCTCGTATCTAACTCTAAATACAGTCTATATTTTAAAGTTTATTTGACATATTGACAATCTGATTAATATTACTCCCATTAATGGGGTATGGCGTAAATTATTTTAACAGTATGTTTGCATTAATAAAAAGATTAGACACTTTAAACATTTATGTTATGAAAAAATCGGGTTTAGTACTTATCCTTATGCTGATAACTTTATCAATAGCAACTTTTACCTCTTGTGGAAAGACAGAAACAGCTACTATCACACGGGTTTATCAAAAACTTGTTTCCGGTCCTGTAAATACATATATTAGTGTAGAATTTGAAAATGGTGAAACTGCTGAAGTAGTATTACCGATTGATGATAAAATATGGAACATTGCGCGTAATAGTAAAGGAAAACAGGTCAAAGTTAAAAAATCAGGTGATAAATGGGTGTTTGTTGATTTTACATCCAAATAAAGGGTTAATATAATTAAAAGAATAACGAAATTGTCGTTCCATCATTTGTAACGGAATCTATCTCATATCTAATATTATTCTTTTCAAGTATCCTCAGAGCTATTGAAAGCCCTATACCACTTCCTTGTATTTGATTGGTATTATCCGCCCGGTAAAAAGGTTTACTTATGTTGGTTAATTGCTCTTTGGGTATCCCTATGCCTTTATCGATGATGGAAAGACAGAGATTATTATCTGTCTTTGATAATTGAACTTCAACCGGTTTTCCCTGGGAATATTTAACGGCATTTTCAGTCAGGTTGAAAAGCGCGATAAGTAACTGGGTTCTTTCTGTTGAAATATTTAATAGGTTTTCATCTTCAGGAGCTATGTCCAGGTTGACTGTTATATTAGTATTCTGATATTGTCCGGATAGTTTATTTACGATTTCCCAGATCATTTCATCGATACGGAAAGAAGAGTTAATATCTGAATTATTCCGTAGATCGGAAATGATCATTAAGGTATTCAGGGTTTCTTCCAGTTGTTTGATCTGGACGATCAGTTTTTCCGTTAATTGTTTATATTCCTCCGGACTGCGGTCTTTGATGGAAAATACTTCCAGATTGCCTAATAAGGCAGTGAGAGGTGTTTTGAATTCATGGGAAACATAATTTACGAAATTCTTTTGAATGACGAAGGTTTCCGATATTTTAGCCAACAGGTTGTTAAAAGTTTCAATCAAATCCTGTAGTTCATCCTCCGTATTGGGGATTTTTATTTGTTTATCCACCAGGTTTTGTGTCGATATGTTATTCACTTGATTGATAACCGTACGGAAAGGCCTGTAAGCTATATTAGCCATCCAGCGGCTTAATAGGATAATGGCTCCGATCCCGATGAAAAATGCAATGACAAGTATGCCCAGCAAAATATTCAATTGCCGTGTTACAATGTCTTTCTTTTCTTTGGTTATTACCACAAAATCGCCCTGATTGTCTTCGTAAAAGATTCCGTAGCAATAAAAATCATTATAAGAAAAGGCGAGGTTTTCATTTTTCCTGATCTCATTCAAAATGGATGAAGGAACGGGTAGGAGAGGGGAGCCATAGCTTATATTATCCGCTTCATTGTATATCTGGTAATAAGTATTGGAAACAAATTCTTCAAATTGTTTTTTTGCCTTTGAAAAATCTTCTTTATTCAGTTCGTCTTCTTCTAAAAAGAAAATAGCGGTTATTAAAGATGTTTTCTTCAGTACATTGTATTGCGAACGAACGGTATTGCGATAATACAGCCCATAGATCAACAGTGCAATTACCAGAAAGATAATTCCGAATACACTGGAACTCAAAAGGCTTAACCGCGTCTGTACTTTCATTTCTAATTAGTCCTTTGTCCGTATAACATAACCCCGCCCTTTCACTGTTTCAATCATTTTCTCGCCTTTTTCAGTTTCAATCTTATTCCGCAGATACGAGATGTATACATCTACCACATTGGTATTGGTGTTATAATTGATTCCCCAGACGGTATCGAGGATTTGCGAGCGTGTGAGAACTTTGTTTTTGTTCTCCATAAGTAGTTTTAACAGCATGAATTCCTGTAATGTCAACTTAATTTCTTTTCCGTTCCGCTCTACTATGTGCCTGTCCGTATAGAGTATAAGATCGTCGCATTGCAGGACGTTTTCAACCGTATCATAGCTCATCTTTGAACGACGGGCCAGGGCATTGATCCGGGCTACAAGCTCGGTAAAATGGAAAGGCTTTGCCAGATAGTCGTCTGCCCCATAGTCTAATGCTTTGACTTTATCGTCAGGTTCTCCCAAAGCGCTAAGAACCAACACAGGCGTATGGATCTTTTTATACCGGATATATTGCAGTATTTCAATACCGTCGATATCCGGCAGCATAATATCCAGCAAGATCAGGTCCCAGTTCTTTTGTGTGATCCGGCTGCGGGCGTCCACCCCGTTTTCAACCAGTACGACCGAATAACCGCTTTCTTCCAGCCCTTTGATGACGAATTCACTGATCCGCTTGTTATCTTCTACTAACAGCAGTTCCATATCATATTTAATTATTTTTGGTTCGTGTAGCTGTTAACGGTATTTCTTTTCCAATTGTTTTAAATTCACCGGAAACGAATTTTTCAGTATCGTCCGTCTGAAATGCACAGGAGAAGTTAAGTTGGACATTACCTGTGGGAATAATCATGCTTTCTTTATTCACGGTTGTTTGCCGCAATAGATTCCAGTTTTTATCATATATGTTTACTTTATCCCCTCCTTCATACTTCATATATTCTCCCGGTTTGAGTACTCCTGGTATTTCAACGGTATGGAAGTTGGCTATTTCCATAGAAATTGATGAAACATGGTCTGTCGCTTTCAGGATAAACCGGATAGGTTGGCGGTCGTACGTATTATTGAATGTCCATTTGGCTACCACCGGTTCACCCGGTTGCCGGGTGATATTCTCATGTTTGAAACGCTGTACCTGAAAAGGATATAGATTCCAACTGTTTCCACTTGTCTGGCTTAAAGTATATTCATTGGCAAGATGTTCCATTTCCAATTTCAATTCTTTTGAGAAAGCTCCTGATAAACGGGCATCTTCCCATTCACGGATAGCCTTGATGATCTGTTCGGATAATCCGTTCTGCGAAATATTTTCCTTATTTGTAACCAATGTGTATCCTGCATCAAAAGCAGCAGAGCGGGCTAATAGCCATTCAATATCTTCAATGCTTGTATTGGCATCGAACTTAAACCACCCAAGCATACAGGGGATCAGGTTACGGCGATAGAAATCCTGGTTCATCAGTCTGTAATTCATCTGGCTTTCTCTGAATCCGGCGTACCAAGGCTCTCCCCAGTTCATTCGTGTAAATGTATGCCAGTTATAATGGGTTGTCATGCTTGCGTCGTTAATGTTATTCCGGTATTCCGGCTTCAAATGATCATACCATTCTTTGATCATCAGCGATAAGCCATATTGTCCCAGTCCGGTAGACCAGGCTCCTTCCAGTCCATCGAACGATATTTGTTCGATTCCTGTGTAATTAAATATATCAGCTATATTGCGGGCTATCTCTTTTGTTAGTTCAATATCCGAAAGGAATACTTTATAAGGATGATCAATTAGCTTACTTATTTTGTCTCCTGCTGTATGCGATGAGGCATTGGTTTCCCAAGCTCCGCGTTGACAATTCAATAGTTTCCACGGTGTGCTGTCGCTTACTCTTTCGTAACGGATCAGCTCGTCGTTAATCATTACGGCATGTAAACTATTATTCTCCATCTGGTTGAAGAAAGTAGGATCGGTAATTTCAATCTCTTTTTGTGAAGCATCTATATCAGTTACCAAAGCGGAACTACCTATGGTGGCTAAACGTTTATCAGGAACCGGAGTTACATACGGATCATTCGTTGTAATAAAATTAGAAAGCGTATGAATGCCTAACTTAATACCTGAAAGGGATGCTTTATCTACGCACTTCTTTAATCCGTCTAATCCGGAGGGAAATGCGGAAGGATTTAATTCAAATTTTCCCCAGGTTTTAAAAGGATCTCCATGATATAAATATTTCATTCCTGTCTGTTGAGTGAATCTTATGGCTTCATCTATATTATTCTCATTAAAAGGATATATAATATAAGCCTGGGAAGCTTCGGGCGCCCGTTTCATCCATACGCCATTCAATTTAGGATGAGGTAAGTTCTCATTTAGTTCAATCTCTTCAATATAATCCAGAACCTCGTTTGCAGGACAACCAAACAAGGCTATCTTACTTCCTATTATGCCTCCGTCATTGTATGCCGGAACGGTATATTTTTCATGTCCCCACATAGAAATTATACGATCCTTGTCACGGTTACGACAATAAGCTTGCAAAACGCTACCAAAAGGCGTATGTTTGGCTGTTTGTCCACGGTAAAGGACTTTCATCGAATCAGCTACATCTACCAATGAATTAGTAGCGAATATATCATAGAATGGATCGATATCATCTTCGGTTGTAGGGTATCCTCCGATCGTTTTTGGGTTCAATGCCTGAATACCGATAGCGTATTCATCGTTACGCACTACGCCCACACATTCACCGACTGTTTGAGAGATTGTTGTGGGATATGGTCCCCATACGGCTAATTCAATATTGCTTTCTGATCGGACTTCCCATATTTCAAAGGTGATATATTTTTGTTTTTGATCGGCTTTAACGGAAATAGTTGTTCTGCTTTCAGGATAGGTTAGGCTAATGACCTTTGCTTCTTCGTCCCATATAGCTGAAGCCGGGTGCTCATATATGTTATCTATCCGTATGGATAAAAGCGGTGATTTTTGATTAACTTCAGAATATGCCTTACTACTATGCTTGTCAGTCAACGAAGATATGTGACCTTTATGGTCGATCTCTATTTCGAATGAATCAGTCACATAAGAGATATCCGGTTTACTACATGAAAAGAAGACAGAGAGGAAGAAGGTTAACAGGAAAATGGTTTGCAGTTTCATATAATTTGATTTTAAATAACAAATATAATACTTATCTCAAATGTTTCCTTTATCTCCTTCCTGATAAACGAAACTATCGTTTCAATCTTTTATCCCTCCGGTAGGCATAATAAAAGACATGTGGTAATACCGTGAATGAAAGAATCATGCAAATGATTATACCGCCCACGATCATAATAGCCATTGACTTTTGTACTTCCGATCCCATGCCGTTGGATAAAGCAGCAGGAAGCAACCCCATCGAACCCATCAATGCGATCATTAATATAGGACGTACCAATTGTCCAACCGCCTCATCTATACCCATACGAAGATTATGTGAACGCTGCATATACTTTTTCATCCTTGCTATTAACAATATACTGTTGATAGATACTATACCGAATAGGATAATAAAACCGATCCCTGCGGATATACCGAATACAGTTCCGGTAACCCATAATGAAATAAACCCTCCGATAAAGGCGTATGGCATGGCACTAGCGGCAATAAGTGTATCTTTTATCGTACGGAAGTTCATATACAAAAGGAATAATATCATCAGGATAGCGGCAGGAATGATCACCATTAACCGTTTGGTTGCCCGTTGCTGGCTTTCGAATTCACCGGCCCATACCATTTTGTTTTCGGGGCTAAGTTGTACCACGTCGTTTACCTTCTCCTGGGCTTCAGCAATCGTAGAACCTAAATCACGGTCGCGGATACTAAAACCAATCCCTACATAACGGCTACTCCCTTCCCTGTAAATAAAGGCCGGACCGGTAATAAATTTAATATCGGCAATTTCTTTCAACGGAACCTGTTTTCCTGTCATGGTAGGAATAAGGATATTTCCGATCTTTTCTTCATCATCCCTGAACTCTTTCATAAAACGGATCATAATATCAAAGGTGCGTTCATTCTCATAAAAGCTGTTGGCTGCTTTTCCTCCGATAGCCATTTCAACGACAGCTTGTGCGTCAGCCATCGAGACAGCGTACCGTGCCATCCGCGATTCTTCCAGTTTGATCTGTAATTCCGGTAACCCTATACTTTTGAATACATTTACATCTTCAACCCCTTTGATATTCTTGATCGCGTCTGCTGTTTGGTAAGCAAGGTCTTCAAGCTGGTACAGGTCGTTTCCGAATATCTTGATAACTAACGAACTTTTTACTCCGGCAACGTACTCTTCCACATTATCCTGTATAGGCTGGCTGAATGCAAAAATAATCCCCGGATATATATTTAACGAATCTTGCATTTGTATGATCAGATCGTCTTTGGAGATCTTTCTTTTCCATTCCTTTTCCGGTTTCAGTTCCGTATGGAATTCGATATTAAAGAATCCGGTAGCATCCGTACCGTCATTGGGGCGTCCTGTTTGGGTAAGGATGAAATCGACTTCCTCAAACTGTTGGAGTTTCCTTTTCATTTCTTTAGTAA
>DAMCDT010000195.1:0-7625 GCA_032058265.1 Tannerellaceae bacterium | reverse complement strand
GAAAAGTATCATTAATATATTCTTGATACTTTTCAATATTATTAATATATGCTTTACCATATTCTCAATAATACTGCCAAAAAAGATTTTTTTTCATACATGTTTATATTTAATTGTTACTATTTAGCGAAGAATTTTATTACTTGTGGGTTATTTTCTATTTTTATAATATATATACCCGTAGTTAGTGATTTATTTATTTTACCGGAGAATCCTTCAGTTACTCTTTCATTATGGAGGAGCTGTCCCTGTGAATTATATATATTAATATAATTGTTTAGATCACCTTTATTCAGACCTTTAACATGTATAGTATTGGATTCGTAATAAGCAGATAACTTATCAGAATTATTTATATCTTCAATTCCAGTGGGATTAGAATAAAAATGGAAAATAAAACGATCAGATTTATCGGCAGGTGATGAAACAAACCTGTATGAGCGGTTTTGCATAAGGTTGGTCTGTGTCCCTGTTTGCTTGTCTTCCAATATAATATCATATATAGATTGTAATGAATTTATACGATGTGCTGTTAATTCCACCTCCTGAGCAGTTAATGACGGTTCGAAATACATCGTCAGTTTCTTTGTTTGGCTGCCAATAACATTAGTAGTCATGTTTTTATTATCTGAGGAACGGGTATATATCTGATTTACACCTCCAGAGCTGTTGAATACTTTCACCGCATCGTATGGGTCGTTCGACTCCTGTGTCGCATTATTACGGAATACTATGCATAGGCGATCAAACCCATCTGTTTGTGTATCAATCGTTTCAATAAGAAGTTCATCAGTGACATAATTTTCCATACTACGTAAAAAGATGGCATTACCGTGTGTACGTTTGCCTGCCGGAATGGTTAACGATACATTGTCTGTGTTGGAATAGACAATAAACATTTGCATAGGTGGAATAAGTAACTGGGTTCTCGTATCATTTCCCAACTTGTATGTGCCACCGACTTTTTGTCCTAATAAATAAGTGGCGTTAAACTCAAAACGATTATCTCCCTTGTATTCTCCCGTGCCATTTGAAAGTATATAAAAGCTATTTCGTACATCCGCAGAGGTTCCTCCTAACGTAGCTTTCCAGTCGTTGTTATAACCTTCGGTATCTACAAAACTTGTCATATCCAGAGGTGCTGTGAACGAATTACCCAAATAATTAAATCCTTTCTTGAGATTAACCTGAATGTCAGCATTATTTAAGATTTCTCCGCCATAACGCGCTTCGGTAGTTTTCATCTGTATAGATGTCTTATTACTGTAAGGAAAGCCTCCGAATTCAAACATTGTGGTGGCCCTGTCGTTATATTTTGCTTTATTCCATTCCGGATCAAGCATAAAAGTATAATACGACGGATCATCCACTAGTCCCATACCCACCAAATAGCCTTTCCCTTTTGCAATTACTGCCAAAGGGTTTGTTATCAAAAGCCCATTATCACCAAATAACCCTTTGGGTGAAGGTTCCGATAAGAAGTTAAAGAGAAAATAATCAGCGTAAGTCTCTTGAAATGGTGAAGCAAAACCTATAAGACGTTTGCCCTGATTATTTCCTAATGACAGATTGACTTGTACACCTCCCCATGGATTATTCGGGTTTGCTTCGTCGTAAAACATTGTACCCTGCTGATTTCCTTTTAAAAGAAGATGTGCATGTATACTGGCATATCCAACATCTGGTTTGGAATCCAAGATCAAACGTCCGCTGCGATGGATAATATTCGTCATTGTAGCCCCCATTTCAGGAACAAGGGTTACCTTAGAATCTTTCCAGGCAGATGAATTTTTATTATTTAAAACTGTGTATCGCGGGAAATAAATAAAACTATTTTCTTTACTTGCTGTTCCCCGAATTTTCTGTTGTTTTGTGCCAGCAAATTCAAACTGTCCGTTTGTCTTAGTGCTAAAATCGGTTTCTTGTTCATTTCCCGCGAAAACATGATAATTTGGACTTACATTATTAATCAAGTCACCTGTAAGTTTTACCGATGCTTTTTGTACATATATTTTAGACTCACCGGTTGCAACCATATCACCTACAATATAAATACATGTGTTGTCTGTAGTTGAACTTTGGACATTCATGAGGCCTTTATTGAGAAATACTGCATTCGGTTCAGTATTTTGTGCTTCTAACAGGCAAGTAATCAACAACAGCCCATTTAAAATGTATATAATCTTATATTTCTTCATGTCATTTCTCTTTTACTACCATTGTGCCTTAATTGCTTTGTTGTATGATCGTTACCTCTCTAAAAAGAGTTCCTGCCCGAATAATAAGTTTAGCGGATCTGCTTTCGCTATATGTATTAAAGCGATTTACTTTTATCTTTAAGGAAGTAACAGTTGACGGGAAATGTGTTTCCTGATCAGTTACCATTTTATTATTCTCATCAAGCCATTCAAGCCAACCCGGGAAATTATTATCCTTCCAAGTAACAGACCATCCGGTATAGGTGGTATATATGTCTAACGAATAATAAGTATCCTCGCTCCCTTTTCCTTCCCATGAACCATCTCCCTTAAAAACGATATTGTCGGTAGTTAATCCCAACATATAATAGTCATTGAATTCGATAACACGTAGTTCTAGTTCATTGGTATCTATGGAAGAATTCAATGTTGGTGTAGCAGCAGAAGCTTCTTCAGCCGAAAGGTATCCTTCTCCACTCATACCACTGATATTAATCCGGTACCGGTAATTCCGGAGAAACGGTAATAACCGACCTTCGTTATCCCGCAGATCAATTCTATAATACCGGGCATCATTATCTTTATATCTTGCTTTGATAACTAAAACGGTAGGTGTTGAGGTCTGATTATCTTCCGTTATATAGATACATCGCTCCATAATGGAAAGACCTTTTTCATTATTTTCCTCATATTTATAGGCAAAATATTTTTTATTAGGCGATGCTCCGGACGGGACATTTGGCCTTTCTATGATTGCTCCATCTATATTAAACAACGGAGCTACTGATCCTTTGTCTTTTACATTAAATATATATACGGAATCAATCATAAAATAATGTCCAAATCCATTCACCGAAGTATTCATGATATCTACTCCTATGTCAATACGGCATAAAGACCGTCTCATTTTTATATCGCTAATCTCAGTGGCAGATTCCGGTATAATGTCAGACTCACCATACATCAGAAAAGGTAATATTGCTCCTCCATTGATCTGGCCTGTATTCCAAGGTTCTGAAAAATCAAATACCATATACTTAAACAAGTCATTTTTAACAACATTTCCCAGGTCGGCTGCATCAGTAAGTCGACTTGCAAACTCAGTAGTAAATAAATTTCTTGCATTAGCCAGAACTACTAGCCTGACAGGAAAATCTTTTAATGTAATATTAAATTGTTTTACATTAGAAACTGAACCAAAATTTATAATTTCATTCACTGCTATATGTTCGTGGAAAAACTCTCCTTCCGATTTAACTTTAAATACCAATACATCTACCGTTTTAATGGCATTCTCATCATCTGTCTCCAATGCATAAGTGGTTGGGACATTCGTTCCGGGTATTTGTATGGTAAGGGTTAATGAGCGTGGCTCATCAATAAAAGGAGGTTTAGGAATAGGATCCGATCCTTTCTCTTCACTCACACAAGAAGCAAACAAAATGATCAGTAAACTAACTGCTCTTATTCTAATATATGAAGAGTGCTTATGTAATTTAAATACAAACATAAAAACCTTATTTATTTTGTATAATCAACTTGTATTTTTTTTGTGAACTTTACCTCATTCCCATTCTTTAACAGTATATCGAAAGAACCTGAATAATTTGTTGTTGGAGTGCCTGTGAATATGATCTCGATCGTATCATCATTCTTCTTCTCCACGGTAAACCATGTATTTGAAGCAAGTTTATCAATTACCCATTCTCCCGGGAAATTAGTCTTTATAAGAATATAGTCATGAGTATGACTGCTATTGAATGGAACTTTCGCACGACTGATATCAAATGAGTAAGAGGTATTACCTACATTTATATCATTCCGTTGGTCATTCCAATTGATATGTTCAACCAGCATATTTTGTGAATCAGTGTTAGATGAAGCTAAACTGAGATTACTGTATCCTTCTCCGGCTACACTGATTATATTCATTACGTAATGATGATTACGAAGTAATTTCCGGTAAGGATTTCCGGCTCCCACCATTCCCCCGGAACCTGATCCTGATCCGGGAGGTCCATCATCCCAGTCATTATCGTTATTCTCTGGAGTTCCGGCAAAAACATCTTTAAAATCGGCACGGTAATATGTATCACTAAAACCTGTTTTAGTGCCCTTTATAATGAGATGTGTAGTATTTATATAATTATTATCTGATGGAAGTTCTGTTTCAAAAAGATATATGCTCCTTGATACACTGCTGCCGGAGATAGTTCCTCCGGTGGTAGCAGAAGGTGCGTATTTAAGTGCATTCGTATTAATAAGATTTCCGGTATAGTCTCCTGATGATGGAATGGTAGGAGCTATAGCTTTTTTTTCGGGTGATGCTACCCAATTAGAAGGACTGGGAACAATACATCCATGATTATATTGATTTTTTACATACACTTCAGATATTATAAAATCGGAAACAGACACTCGTATATCTACCCGCGCTACTGCACGCATCAACTCTATTGTTTCACCATCTAATGATTTAGGAGTAGCCGGTCCAAATTCTCCCCACATCGGAATAAGTTTATAATTATTACCTGTATTCCATACATCTGTATTTGAAGCTATCAGATGGGATAACAAAAAGTCTTTATCTACTATTGACTGGTTATTATTTAAACACGCGCTGACTTCTGTTTTTGCATTCACAATAAAAACATATATGTATTGGGAACCGTCATTTGTTAGTTCTACTTTAAATTTTTTTTTATAGAGCTTATTATTTTCATCAAATTCCGCCGATTCAATATCTTCATCTTTAACTTCTTTCCGATAAGCATAGGCCGCTAAATTACCATCTATTTTAAAGGCCAGAACATCTATAGTTCTTACTTCAGCCTCTTGCTCAAAGTCGAGAGCATAGGTAGATGGGCTTACACTGTTAAAATAGACTGTAATCTGTTTCCCTTCATCCGGTTCTGGAGAAGGTATCAGCTTTTCTTCTGTACAGGAAAATAACGCCGGTACAAGGAACAAGGTTAGTATGTAAAAAAATGCATGTCGCATATTGTTTTTATTTATAGGGGTACACCGTTCCTGACAATTACCCAATCATTGATTACTAATTCCAAAACTACAAAGTTCCCATCCAGTATGATCGTTATATCGTACTCATCCTCTGCTTCTAGTTTTTCATCTGTATTATATATATACTCACCATTTACTGTTACTTTTGCCAGTTCTTCGGTTATATTCAATCTATGTAAAGTTTCCACTGCAGGCGCCAATGGAGATAAAACTTCATCTTTTTTTTCAAGCCTGATATCCGTATCGGCTCCGATCCATAAACGCATCGTTGTAAAATGGGAATTATAATCGTACTCTCCACTGCCCAATGCAGCGGTATAAGGGAGATACGTATAAGTAGTCGTTTCTATCGGTTGATTATCATAATTATATTTTCCATTCGACCCGCATATAAAAGAGCTCAGATGGCTGGAAGAAGGTAATTCATATCCTTTAAAGGCCACGAACAGATTAATATCATTCGTATTTTTCTTTAAATATATCGTGTCGGGTATTCCTAACAGTTTATTACTAAACAGGATGTCCTTCGCACCATGGAAAATATTCGGTAATCTGTTCTTCACCGAATCGCCTTTTGCTGCCACAATTGCTGTTTGTAATGTTTCTTTATGATCTGCATCTACTGTTCGGAAATAATCATCAAACTCATTAATTAAGGCGATATAATGTAATTCCATCCCGTTAGGACGCTCATCCAAATATATTTTATAATCGCTCGCTTCTATTTCAGCCCTAGAATAAGTCTTTTTATCTACCAATTCTTCACCGTCATAAATATATAAATCCACTTTTTCAACAATATCTTTGAATTCATATTTCTTATTGATGGTTTCGAAATGGAGATATCTTCCACTTGGGCAATTACTCATATCTTCATTAATACAACTACCAAAGAGAATAATAAATGTCAAAATGCAGATCAATAAGTATAATAATTGTTTGCTTATTTTATTCATGCCGGTATTTTAAATACCGGGACAGAATTGCTATCCCGGTAATATTCATGATTAAATATTAAAATTATAATGGAACTGGTTGACTAATCTTAGACCAAGGAAGAACCGATACTTCCAATGTTACCCATGTTTCACTTGATATAGGTGTCTCAGGCGTAACCTCAGCATCTGAGCCTGATCCGAAATTCTTGATCTCTGTTACTGCCACATGATATGAATGGTTACGAAGAACAGTATGACGTTTAACCGGATCACTTTCAGAAACATCCGCTACAGGGAATGAATAATACATAAAACCTTTATCATAATACGTACCTGTTAAACTTATACCAGATATAGTATCATGAGGATTTTCTGCAAAAATACGAGGTTCTCCATACACTGTATACAACCAGAATGAACCATTATTGGTTAAACTTACACTTTGATCGGTTGTACCATCTGCTTTATATAGAGATGATCCTGATTTAGGAGTATACTTTGTCTTCAACTGGATGTATGTTGAATTACCATAGAATTGGTCTCCATTTTGTATGGATGTTGTATTTTCAACCGTATAATAAGGTTGGTTTAATGGATAAGCCCCTGTCCACTGATAATTCTTAAATTTAGTATTCTGATCACCTATTGAACCAAAGCTTTCATCATGATAAATACTTTTAACGAGTCCTACACTTGCGTTTTTACCAGGCTCATTTGTACCATCCCATTGACCAACTAAATATAATGCATCCGGTACGGAACATATTCTATAAGAATAGTCACTAAATGATCCTCCTAATGGAGTTTCAGTACCTGGTTTGACTTCTGTTAGATTTATTTTTGAAGCGAGCCGTCCTATTTCCAAGCCTTCAACTTCAGTTGGATTGTTTTCTGTTCCTCCTGCTGCAATACGGGTTGTTTTGCCCCACAAAGTACCGATAACAAATTTTTCATTTGTGGCAATATTTGCAGGTAATGGTTTTACACGTTTTATACCTGATCCATTTGGAGCTGCTGTTTCAGCTACCTCTTCAGTAGAATCTTCAAAACCTGCATTAATCTTTTGTATTTCATAGGCTACTCTGGATGATTGTTGTGCAATGCTTGGACTTTGTCCCTTTTGATCCGCAAGTACATAAATATATTTATCGCCTGATGATAATTTAAATTTGTTACTATTATATTTATCATCGGTAGGTCCAGTAAATTTGATCTCCGTATCTCCTGATGAAGAAACAAATTCTAAAGGAGTGGGAGCTGCTGTTATGTCTCCATTAAATATAAAGCCTTTCAGAGAAGCCGCTAATTTAAGACCTTCATCACTAGTAGGAGTATCTTGGTCTGTAGTACCATACGATGCAGGTCTGCTGTTAGCATCTCTAACTGTTAAACTTGAATATGTATCCGGCCCATCATTCGGGCCTGGGCCTGGGCCAGGAGTAACTTCTTCGTCCGAACAAGCCGTAAA
>DAMCDT010000194.1:0-7625 GCA_032058265.1 Tannerellaceae bacterium | reverse complement strand
ACAAAGTTGCAGTTCTTGTAGTGGTGGGTTCGGCAGACTTCCGATTCACATAACACTCCGCTCTTGAGTATCGAAAGGATGTTGCATCCCACTTTGGAAACAAAAACCTCGAAAAGGTCAGCAATTTGATGTTTGGTCATCCATACCGTACCATTCACTGGGGTTATCTTTACCCCATTGGAACTTATCTTTATACTTCCCGTGTCCATTATCCTGTAATTTTGAATGTTAATCTATTGTTGGTAGATAGCAATTTCTCTACACCTTCCATATCCTTCCTGATGGAACTATCCAATACCCGTGCATAGTGCTGCGTCATTTTAGTATCAGAGTGGCCAAGCATCTTTGCCACATTTTCCATACTAACACCATTAGCCAAACACACTGATGTGGCATAGCTGTGACGTGCAACATGTGACGAAATTTTCTTTGTAATCCCGCATATATCAGCCACTTCCTTCAAGTAGCTATTATATTTTTGATTACTTGGAACAGGAAATAATAATCCGCTTTCAATGCATTCGGGATAAGTGCTATATTTATCAATTAACTGCAATGCGATTGGGAGCAAGGGGATATTACACATATTATTTGTTTTCTGCCGTGTCTTTCGTATCCACATTTTTCCATCTTGGTCTTTTAATAAATGTTCCTTTGAAAGCTGCTGTACATCGCTGAACGATAAACCACTGAAACAGCAGAACAGAAATACATCCCTAACTTGTTCAACCCTCTTTATTGTGATCTCTTTTGCTGCAATCATTTGTATCTCTTCCATTGTTAGGAATTCGGGGTGCGTTGCTTCCCGCTTAAACTTGATTGAAACAAAAGGACTTCTCCTTACCCAATCATTCTCCAAAGCAATACGATACATCTTCTTTATATTCTTCAATCGGGTAGTAGCTGCATTTTGGGCGCAACCTTTTTCTACTTTGAGAAATACTTCAAAATCTTGGATAAAGGCAGGGGTGACCTCGCTAAGGTAGATGTCGGATATCTTATACTTCTTCTCCAAAAACTCCCTCACATACTTGGCTGTGGTTTCATAGCGTTGTACCGTTTTGGCTACAAAGTCCTTTCCGATTAGCTGTCGGCATTGGCTGTTATGCTCATCGAAGAGTTGGAGCAGTGTTTTCTTCGAATCATCATTCCCCATATAGATGTCCTTGATCCGGTCTGCGGTAATCTTCTTTCCGCTTTCTTCCAGTTCACGGTGTATCTGGTAAAGCCTTACCTTGATAGAGGATATATAATTATTCAACTCTTCAACCATGCGACCACTCCCTTTGACGCATTCTTTGGCTTGATTCCACTGTTCTACAGGCACACTTCGCTTAATCTGAACATCACACGTCCTACCTTCTACCGTGATTCTCAAACGGATCGGTGCTTCTCCGTTTTTTAATAGTTTGCTCTTCTTAATAAAGAACAAAACACTGAACGTTTTTCTTCTCATTTTTCGTTGTTTTTAATGATACAAAGTTATTTTATATCCTTCAAAAACACACTATGCAAAACGCTGTGATTCAGTGAAATAAAACCTAAATCGTGGGACATTTCTGAAAACTAAAAAGTCCCACGATTTGGATACTTTTAGTTTGCTTTTTTTCGCTTTTTCCTGCAACCTGCGCAAAAAAGAAAATCCCTGATTCCGTGTGGGAATCAGGGATTTACGTTGATTTGCTTTTTTCTTTAGCTTATTTTGTGATCCGCCTGGTGATTTGCCTGGGGTTCGAACCCAGGACCCCATCCTTAAAAGGGATGTGCTCTACCTGCTGAGCTAGCAAATCTGCCTGTGCGTTAAACTTGAACGCGGGTGCAAAGGTAAGACATAATTTTAATTACGCAATAGTATCGATCTGTTTTTTTACTTTTGATGGTTATTTATATCTTCTTTGCCTGCCTCGATCTCCATTTCATGAATTAATTCGTTCTTCTCTTCCTCAATTGTTTCCATTAAAATAAAACGTTTATAATAAGAAAGGCACAATGTAGTAAGTGGCAGCGCTATAATTAAACCAATGAAACCGAGTAATGTTCCCCATATTGATAATGATAAAAGTATAATGGCAGGATTCAATCCCATGGCCTGCCCCATAATACGAGGAACCAGAAACATATCCTGTATCACCTGGACTACGATGAGTACCAACAAAGCTAATCCAAGAATTATCCAGAAGTTCTGTCCGGTTTCAGCGGACTTTAATAATGAAAGTAAAACCATAGGAATAATTCCTAATGTTTGCAGGTAAGGAACCAAATTCAAGACTCCCATAAATAGTCCTAATGTAACTCCTAGTGGAAAACTGATGATCTTGAATCCAATTGCAAACAATATTCCTACGCATAAGGCCACCAGAGCTTGTCCACGGAAATAACGGTTCATACTCGATTCGACATCTTCAGCCAAACCTTGTACAAACGGGCGGTATTTTTGAGGAATCAGTAATATCCATCCATTGACGATCTTTTCATAATCCAATAAAATAAATATGAAATAAAGGAATATAATAAAGACTACCGTAATACTGAACAGTACGGAAAAGGTATTCGACAAGATATTCCACATACGGGGAGCTATCTGTTTAACGGCATTCAGGATATTTTCTTTACTGAGCAGTTCCATGATTTGCTCGACCTTTACATTCTCTTGGATATACACAAGCCATGATTCGGGTATAAAGGGGATATATCCTTTATCAGGCCTTTGTGTCCGTATAAGTTCTAACGTTTTATCAGCTTCCTGGGCAATAGACGGTACAACGATCATACCTATTAAAGTTATAATCAGAATAAGCGACACAAGTACCGCTGCAATAGATAATATACGGCTTTTGAACTTCAATTTGTATTGAAAGAACTTTACAGAGGGTTGCATTAAATAAGCCAATAACCATGCGATTAGAAAAGGAAGCAGCGCATTCTTTAGTAAAGTTACAACATATACAATAAAGACCACAATAATTACCCCAAACACAATACGGGTCACCCGGTCGAAAGTAAATGGTTTTTCAAACAGAGAGTTCATAATCAAAAGTTTTTATCTTTGTCTGAAGCAAAGATAACTAAAGTAGAATAGAACCTCAACATGCGAAATAAATTATTTACAATTGCCTTTATCTGTTTAACTTGTGCAATTCAGGCGCAGATTGCCCCGGTGAAACAATTCTCCAATTCTTCTAATCTGAGAGGCGCTTCATTTGCACTGATGGCAAAAGATATCTCTAACGGAGAAATCCTGTATTCGTATGATGCAGACAGGGAACTGATCCCGGCTTCCGTCATGAAGTTGGTTTCGACCGCTACAGCGTTGGAGTTATTGGGAGAAGATTACCGCTTTCCCACATCTCTTGAATATGATGGCAAAATCGAAAACGGTGTTTTGCACGGCAACATGTATATCAAAGGAAGCGGAGACCCTACCTTAGGCTCTTCACACTTTGCCCCAGACCGCAATAAGTACACGCCGGATCAAAACATATTCATTCCACAATGGATGGCTGCTCTAAAAAAAGCGGGAATTCAAAAGATAACCGGCTCCATCATCGCAGATGAAAGCATTTTTGATACAGAGGGCATCTCCCTGAAATGGGTTAGTGAAGATATGGGCAATTACTACGGAGCAGGATGCTACGGCCTTTCTGTATTCGATAACCTTTATAAACTGTACCTAAAAACAGGATCGCCGGGGAGCAAGCCGGAGATTCTTTCGACGATCCCTTCCATGAATGGTATTCGATTCCATAATTACCTGACCGTTGCGCCTGTCAAGACAGACAGTGCATTTATCTTCGGAGCCCCGTACGCTCATGACCGCTTCCTTTATGGCGCGGTCCCGGTGAATAGGGAACGCTATCTGTTGAGAGGAGATATACCGGACCCTCCTCTGTTTCTGGCCCAGTACCTGCATGGCCAACTGTCCTCTGCGGGGATTGTTGTTGAGGGAGAGCCAACCAGCTACAGGATATTATCAGAGAATAATAAATGGCCGACCGGAAAACGGACGGTGCTGACAACTACCTATTCACCAACCGTCCGCGAGATCGTGCACATTACCAATGAGAGAAGCCATAACCTGTATGCCGACGCGTTACTGAAAGCTATCGGGACACAGTACTCTCCCCGGCCACGGGAAGTCATCTCATCCTTTGGAAAAGGAGTCCAAACAGTGCACGCTCACTGGAAAGGAAAAGGCCTGGACACTTCGCCGCTATGGATGTTCGATGGAAGCGGGCTGGCTCCTTCCAATAAGGTATCAGCCTCTTTCATCTGTGACCTGCTCGCCTACATGGCCACCGAATCGGAGCAATCGGAAGCATTCATTGGGTCTTTGCCGAGAGCCGGTATGGAAGGTTCGGTCATCAACTTCCTTAGAGGCACTCCCCTGCAGGGCGTGGCTAAGCTGAAGAGCGGAGGAATGAGCCGGGTACGTGCTTACGCAGGATACATTTCAAAAGGAAATAAAACATACGCGGTAACCATAATCGTAAATAATTATTCCGGGGAAGGCCGCAAGATAATCAAGGACATCGAGAGGGTCCTGGTTAGCCTTTTCTGACAAGCGGAATTACATTCGGGGAACCAACGAATACCTACTGAGGAACTCGTTGAACTTCTCCTTATAGCTGTCTGAGACGGGGATATATTTCTTTCCGAACACGATCCGGTTACGGTCGATCACTTTGACCTTGGCAGGTTGGACGATAAAGGAACGGTGCACCCGCACAAAGCGGCTCTTCGGCAACATCTCTTCCATGGTTTTCATGCTCATAAGCGTTATAATGGGGCGGGCTTCATCTTCAGTATAAATCTTGATGTAATCCTTCAATCCCTCGATATAAAGTATCTTGTTCAGTTCGACCTGTATCAGTTTATATTCGCTTTTTATAAAGATCGTTTCCATTCCGGCATTCACAGCCGTCTCTCCGGTTTCAGCGGTTTCTTTTTTTTCCGTTTTGTTGAGCAACTCGAACCATTGGAGCGCTTTTGTGGCCGATTGCAGGAAATCAGGATAGTTGATCGGCTTCAGAAGATAGTCGAGGGCATTCACCTTGTAGCTGTCCAACGCATACTGGCTGAACGCCGTTGTAAAAATGATACGCGTTTCACTCTCGATGATCCTGGAGAACTCCAGCCCGTTAAGCTCCGGCATCTGGATATCCAGAAAAAGAAGGTTAACCGGGCGCTCGTTCAATTCGGAGAGAGCAGTTACCGCGCTATTGTATTTCCCTTGCAGTTTCAGGAAGGGCGTTTTGTTCACGTAGCTCTCCAACAGACTGACGGCCAGGGGCTCATCATCGATAATTGCGCAGGTCAAGACCATATTTATACAGCTGATTATGCGCAAATATACAATAAGTCTGTAAGTCTGCCTATTCTACGGTCACAGATTTTGCCAGATTACGGGGCTGGTCGACGTCTTTTCCTTTACAAACCGCTATGTGATAAGCCAGGAGCTGTAAAGGGATAGTCGTGAGCAACGGATCGAGGCACTCCAGGGTACGGGGAAGCTCTATACTGTAATCCGCCAACTTCGATATCAACTTATCCCCTTTCGAGACGATAGCGATGACACGTCCTTTGCGTGCTTTTATCTCCTGCACGTTGCTGAGCAGTTTCTCATACATCCCGTTGTGCGTAGCGATGACGACCACGGGCATCTCGGCATCGATCAGTGCGATGGGGCCATGCTTCATTTCCGCGGCAGGATACCCTTCCGCGTGGATATAGGAAATCTCTTTCAGCTTCAGCGCTCCTTCCAGGGCTACCGGATAACTGAATCCACGCCCCAGGTAGATAAAGTTACTCGCGTACGTAAAGATGGAGGAAAGGTCGGCGATCTTATCATTCTCCGCCAACGCGGTCTTCATCTTATCGGGGATGGCTGTTAATTCGTTCAGTATAACATGCCGTTCCTCATCCGTGATGCACTTCCGGGCACAGGCGAGCGTAAGGGCGAACATTGTCAGCACCATGACCTGCCCGGTGAATGCTTTCGTCGAGGCAACTCCAATCTCAGGGCCAACGTGGATGTACGAACCGGTATGTGTAGCACGCGGGATCGAAGAGCCTACCGCGTTGCATATCCCGTAGATAAAAGCGCCCCGGCTTTTGGCCAGTTCAATAGCCGCGAGGGTGTCGGCAGTCTCCCCTGACTGCGAGATTGCTATCACAACGTCGCCCGGGCCGATCACGGGGTTACTGTACCTGAATTCAGAGGCATACTCGACCTGCACAGGCACCCTGCAAAAGCTTTCGATCAACTGCCGGCCGATCAGCCCCGCATGCCAGGAAGTCCCGCAAGCGACAATAATAAACCGCCTGGCATTGACGAGTTGTTCTTTATGATCGATCACTGCCGAGAGCACCACCTCCGTAGCGTCGACGTTGATCCGTCCGCGCATGCAATCACGCAGACAATCCGGCTGGTCGACAATCTCTTTCAGCATGAAGTGGGGAAAGCCGCCTTTTTCCAGTTGCCCGATGTTCAACGCCACCGTCTGAACCTCCGGGTGCAGTTCCGTATTGCTGAAATCCACTACTTTGGGCTTCCGGCCCCGTTCCAGGACAGCGATCACCTCGTCCTCAAGGTAGATCACCTGATCAGTATATTCCGCAATGGGCGTGGCGTCGGAGGCGAGGAAATATTCGTCTTCCCCGGCCCCGATGCCGATCACCAGGGGGCTGCTCTTGCGGGCCACGATGATCATCCCGGGATTCCGCTTATCCAACACGGCGATCGCGTAAGCGCCGATCACTTCACGCAAGGCTATCCGGACGGCAGTCAGCAACTCCACATTCCCCGAGATACGGATATAATCTATCAACTGTACGAGCGCTTCCGTATCGGTGCTGCTCCGGAACTCGTATCCTTTCTGTTGAAGCTTATTTTTAAGCGTAGAATAGTTCTCGATGATGCCGTTGTGGATCAGCGCAAGATCACCTGACGACGAATAATGCGGATGCGCGTTCTCGCGGCATGGTTCGCCATGCGTCGCCCAGCGGGTATGCGCGATCCCTATCGTCCCTTTCACATCTTTATCCGAAACAAAGGCTTCCAGATCGGCCACCTTTCCTTTCGCCTTATAAACCTGAAGTTCATTCCTTTCATCCAGAAGCGCGACCCCCGCGCTGTCATAGCCCCGGTACTCGAGTCTTTTCAATCCTTTGATCAATACAGGGAAGGCCTCCCTGTAACCAATATAGCCTACGATTCCACACATGTCTTGTTCCCTTTTATGAATGGCGCAAAGATATAAAACAATCTTTATTCTGCAATATCAATAAGGCGCGAAAAAGATTATAATGATTTCTTTATGACAATATAAAGCCCCCGTAACGCTCAAATTGATAAGATACACAAGCCTAATCCTTACATTCGGTTACATTGCATTCCACTACTCATCCCGCGGAGTCGTCCCGGGATCGTTCCGTTACCGGAGATCATCATTGAGCGAGCAAACAATCTCTGCAAAAAACATTATCTTTGACCCGCAAGAGTCAGGAACTCGGCCGGAGAAAAAAATCACTAAACAACCCAATACATAATGAAGAACGTAATAGCAATGGCTCTACTGGCAGGACTGATCGCCTGCGACAGCCAACAACAACAGGTATCGGTATAT
>DAMCDT010000193.1:0-7641 GCA_032058265.1 Tannerellaceae bacterium | reverse complement strand
AATCAATGATATGACAAAATGGTTTTGAACTTTTTATTTTAGAAAAGTAGAACTATTTTATTTTTTAAAAGTTTATGTAACTTTCACCTGGTCATTATATTGATTATATTTTATATAGACTGCTTCTTTAAGTTCATCGAAAGTACAGTTCAAAGCCCTGTTGGAAAAACAAATAGGAGAACCATAATATTGTAGTTTTAGTTCTAATGAACGTCTTTTGCTTCCTATACGTTCCCTTTGAATATATTCCATGGGGTTTTTAACTCTTAAAACAATGTACTTTCCTTTCGAATTGCCTAATTCACTCATTACTTTGAGTTCTGTAACATCTTGCCAGAGGACAGTTCCAATATTATTACCGGTAGATATATCATTTATGCCATGATCAGATATATAAATGCCCGTATATTTTTCCTTTCTTAAATAAAAAAGACTGCCCAAACAGAAAATCAGATATCCGAAAGAAATAATACTTAAACAAAGCATAATAAACTTTCCTCCACCAAATTTCATGATGCTAAAAAGATATAGCTCCAAACACCCAAAAAAAGCAGATAGAATAGTGCCTAATACCAGGAGCTTTATCTTTTTACGTTTTAAAGTGAATGTAATAACGTTAGGGATCATGGCTTTATATACTTTGTTCTATATTCCAAACGAATGCACGTAGGCCCTGCGCTTCGGTTTGAATATCCAGTTTATGTAGTAAATCCAGGAAATTGGTTACTTGCCTGTCTTCAACAATGGCAAGAATAGAAGAGTTGAGTGTGGGCCATGCATGACTTCCAAAATGCGGTTCGCCCGTTTTACTTCCGCGTCCCTGGACTTCTTCCCAGTAGGTAAATCCCCTTATGTTGTTACGATCCATTATTGCAAGGATCATTTCATAATATGCTTGATTAAATGAAATAAATACAGCTTTCATCTTTAATAATGTTTAATGATTAATGATTAACGATTAACGGTCAATAATTAACGATTAATACAGAATGATATATTAATCGTTAATCATTAACGTTAATCATTATATTTAAAGTTCTTCCAGATGGCGTAGTTTTGCCAACTTTCTGCGCCTGCGTTTTACCCCATTGGCAGCGAAGATACAATATACAACAGGTACAAGAACCAATGTGATTAATGTTGATACGGCAAGACCCCATGCCACTGTCATACCCATAGAGCGCCACATTTCAGCACCTTCTCCTGTTCCTAATGCCAACGGAAGCATACCTAATACAGTTGTTAATGTAGTCATTAATACCGGGCGAAGACGGGATTTACCTGCTGTTACTGCTGCCGTAATGATACTCATACCCCGTTCACGACATAAAATCATATAGTCAATGATCACAATACCGTTTTTCACCACAATACCCATCAACATGATCAATCCAATCAAAGCCATAACACCTAATGGTGTCTGAGTAATGGATAGTCCGAGTACTACCCCGGTAATAGCAAATGGAATAGTAAACATAATAACGAATGGGTCGACAAGGGATTCAAACTGAGCTGCCATTACAATAAATACAAGAATGACAATTAGTACCATTAATATTCCCAGATCCCTGAATGTATCTTGTTGATCTTCATAAGTACCACCAATTGACCAACTGATTTCTGAAGGAATATCCATGCTTCTCATTTCCCTATTAGCAGCAGCAACAACATCGCTTAATGCAGCTCCTTGTGCTACAATCGCAGAGACGGTGATCACACGTTCACGGTTTTTACGCTCGATAGTAGGAGGCGTTAATCTTTCAACTACAGTTCCCACATCACGGATACGAACCCCTTGTCCCTGATTATTGTACATTATTATATTTTCAAGGTCTTCAATCGATTGACGGAATTCTGGAGCAAGACGTACGCGAATATCATATTCATCACCATCTTCACGATATTTTGAAGCAATTGATCCGTTTATGCGGTTACGAAGATACATAGAAGCTGTTGTTACATTCAATCCGTTCAAAGCTAGTTTTTCACGATCAAAATCAACCTGATATTCAGGAATATAATCTTCGCGGCTGATGTTAACCTGTGAAGTTGCTTTATCACGTCTCATTCGTTCAGCGATATTGTTGGCAACTATGTCGGTTTGTGTAAAATCATATCCGTAAATTTCAATATCCACGCTCGTTTCTCCACCCATTGCTCCTCCGCCACCTCCGGCGTTTACCTGGAACTTTTTAATTTCAGTGTATTCATCCAGGTCTTTACGCATAAGATCACATATCTCAATTAATCCTCTGTCACTACCGCTCTTTTCTTTACGCTCACCTATACTATATAGACTTATATTGAATTCGATGATATGAGAGCCATTTGCGCTTAACTGAGCAAATGTATTGTCTGCATCAGCTTGTCCTTCACTAAAGTTAATAACTTCAATTTCTGGATATTTTTCTGTAAACTCCTTGTTGATTTGCAAAGCCAGTTCACGAGTTATTTCTTGACGGGTACCTATAGGAAGTTCGATATTTATACCAATACGTGCGTTATCCTGAGTAGGGAAGAATTCTGTTTTAATTGTAGGAACTAATAACATACTACCGACAAAGATCAATACACCAGCAGTAATAATTGTTTTTCTGTGTCGCACGCACCAATTCAATAATCTTGCATATACTGTATCTAATCCGTTCAAAGCTTTTTCAATTGGTGTAAAGAAAAGAACATAAAGTTTTCCTTTTTTTGGATCCAGGCGAAGTAATTTTGAACATAACATCGGAATTAGCGTCAAAGCCGCCAACGTAGATACGATCATAATAATACTAACGATCCATCCCAATTGTTTAAATAGTATACCGGCAATACCTGTTACCATTGTCAAAGGCAAAAACACCGCTAACATGGTTAAAGTTGAGGCAATAACCGAGATGGCCACTTCATTGGTAGCATGAACAGCCGCTTGTTTGGGCTTACTACCTCGTTCAATATGTGTAGTAACGTTTTCCAATACAACAATAGCATCATCCACAACCATCCCTATCGCAATGGAGAGCGAACTAAGTGAAATAATATTCAAAGTATTGCCTGACGCAAGCAAATAAGCAAAGGCAGCGATCAATGAAATCGGGATCGTTAATATAATGATGAAGGTTGCTCTCCAACGTCCTAAGAAAAGGAATACAACCAACATTACAATCAGGAATGTGAGTCCGATGGTTTCGACCAAACTATCGATAGTATTCAAAATGTTGGTTGATGTGTTTACAATCACTCCTAATTTTACGTCGGAAGGTAGTTCTTCTTGTAATTCAGGAAGCCTGTCTTGTACTTTTTGAGCGATACTAACAGAATTGGCACCTGATTGCTTTTGAATGATTATCATACCACCTTTAATACCGTCATTGTATGTTTCCTGCATACGTTCTTCAACTGTATCAACTACACGTGCAACATCCCGTAAATAAACAGTTTTTCCATTCGAATTACCAATTACAAGATCTAATAACTGATTAGCATTTGTAAATTCACCCTGCACACGGAGTGAATAAGTATTCGAACCTATATCAATCGTTCCTCCAGGAGTGTTTCTGTTTTCCTGTGTAATTACGGAAGATATACTTTCAACTGTTTGGCCATAAGCCTCCAATTTATACGGATCACAATATACCTGTACTTCACGGATGGGTGTACCTGCAATTGATACAGCACCTACACCACTGATACGTGCAAGTGGGTTTGCTACTTTATCGTCGAGAATTTTATATAAGGCATTTGTACTTTCCTCTGCAGTTACTGAGAGTAAAAGAATAGGTATATTTTCAGTTCCGAATTTGAAAATAGTGGGATTTTCCGCATCGTCAGGAAGAGTAGACTTCACCATATCCAATTTATCACGGACATCGTTTGTTGCTACATCTATATCAGTACCATATTCAAATTCAAGCACAATTATAGATATATTTTCTTTGGATTGAGAAGTGATATTCTTTAAATCACTTACACTGTTAAGTGTATTTTCCAGCGGACGAGATAGATTCGTCTCTATATCTGCAGCACTTGCACCCGGATAAGCTGTCATTACCAAAATTACATTGGATTCTATTTCAGGGAGCAAATCAACGGATAAGCGGGTTAAAGAAAAAAGACCCAAAATTACAATAGCTACAAACACAAGAGCTGTTGTAACCGGCTTTTTTACCGCGGTTGCATATAAACTCATATCTTTATTTTTTCTTATTTTACAACTTCAACTTGCATTCCATTTGTCAGACGATTCTGACCGGTTATAACAACCTGGTCATTGTCTTCAACCCCTGAAATAACTTCGTAACGGTTACCCATGCGACGCCCTAACTCTACTAACTGATAACTGACTGTACCATCGTTTTTATATACATAGATATATCTGTCGCCCGAACCAGCTTGTTTTACGATTGATTGGTCAGGAGCTACAACATGCTTTGTTGTACCAAAATTCATTGTAACGCGTGCAAACATACCCGGACGTACCCGTGCATCCGCATTATTTACCCTGATCTCAACCTGGAATGTGCGGGTTGTCGGATCTACAGTAGGATATACAAGGTTTACATGTCCTTTAAATTCTTCTTCACCGTAAACATCTAACTTAATACTTACTTCCATCCCTTTTTTTACGTAGGTAAAGTAGCTTTCGGATACATTTACAATTAACTTTACAGGGCGGATTTGCTCTACAACATAAACAGGTAAGGCCCCACTATACATATCTCCACTATCGTAATTGCGTGCAGTTACGATACCATTGATTGGGCTTACTAGTTCATTATTTATTTGGAGATTTTTCAAAGCCGTACGGCTTACTTCCAAGGCTGTTTTCTGCGCATCCCAGGCAGATTTCGAAGCTCCACCAACCTTGTATAATTCATCTATACGTTGAAATTCCAATTCCTGATTTTCAAGTTGAATCTGTGATTGTTTCAAGCTAGTAGCATCAGTAGTAGCGAGTATTTGCCCCTGGCGTACCTGATCGCCCACTTCCACATGTAATTTTTCAATACGTACCGGTGATTGTGGAGCAATCTGGTTTGTAATGTTGGCTTCAACAGTAGCGGTAAATTCACTAAGTTGTTCAACATCCTGCATGTGAACAGTCTCAACTTTCACTTTCACCTTCTCTACAACTGTTGTTGTTTCCTTCTTCTCACCGGAGCACGATAGTAGCAATGCAAATGCAGTAGCCGGTATGAATTTAAACACGTTACTTGTTTTCATCTTATGATTAAATTTATTTTTTGTTTTCATTGTTAATTTGCTTGTTTACCTAATGTTTTTTCTAAATCGGCTTTAGCTACCATATAATCGTAAATAGCTTGGTTGAAATTCAGCTTAGCTTGTGTCATTGCTAGTTCTGCATCGTTCATTTCAAGTAATGTACCAGCGCCCGTATCGTAACGTTTCTGAGCGATCATATATCCTCTTTCAGCTTGTTCAACTCCTTTTTGTGCAGCATCGTAACGTTTTACACAGGTGTTCATATTATCTAATGATTGTCTTACTACTAATTGTAAATTCCTTTCCAAATCGTCTCTTTGCCAGGCTAATTGGTTGATGGTTACTTTTGTTTGATTTATTTTTTGAACCTTACTTCCTCCGGTAAAAATGGGAACCGTAAGGGAAATACCGATCATTGAATACGGATTCCATTTATAATCCTTGAACTTGAAATCATTATTCATCGATGTCCAGTTATATAAACCACTTAATGATAAAGTAGGTAAAAAGTCAAATTTTTGCATCTTAAGTGTACTTTTCAACTGTTCATTTTGTATATCTAATTGTCTTAGGTCAGTATTATCGACTAAAGAGGTATCGGAAGTTGTAGTAAGATAATCACCGAACAATTCAGATTCATAATCGTCAAGTTCTCCTTCACAATCAATAGGTATATCCAGATCGATGCCCATCAAAGCTTTCAATTGCCATTGAACTAATTTTACAGAGTTTTCTGCCTGTAGCATATTGGGTTCAACATTTTTTACTGTAACATCAGCACGAATCAAGTCATATTCCGCAACTAAGCCTTGTTCATATTTTTGTTTTATATCAAGGTAGTTTGTCATTGCGTTGTCATAACTTTCTTTAAAAACTTTATAAGAATCATTTGCTAACATGACACCGTAGTAAGCTTTCTTTATTTGATTTGTCATGTCTATTTTAGATGACCTGGCCTGTTCGATAGCTAATTCAACATCTTGCCCGGTTATTGCAATGCTTTTCCATAAAGAAGCGTTTATTAATGGCATGCCGACATTGAACCCAAAGCTCCAGTTATTATCACGACCTACTTCAATGCCTTCTCCTGATGTATCAGGTATATTGGCAAGTTGTTCATTAACGGCATCTTTAAATGTTCCTGGAGTATATCCGGGGAAGTTGTCAGTTAGTAATTTTTCTGCCCCGTTTACAACAGGAGCATACATTCCGCTCATATCGAATGCTCCATCCATATACATAACCTGCTTTTTCAATGTCCGGTTATAATCGAATCCAAAGTTTATTTGAGGAAATAAAGCTGCATAAGAACCTTTTTTCGCATATTTCTTTTTCTCAATTTCCTGTTCGGCAACCTGTACCGTTGGACTTTCACTCAACGCAATCTCTAAGGCTTTATCCAAAGTAAGAGACAATTTCTGTTGCTCTTGTGCTTTGATTGGAGTAAATGCCAGAGACGGCAGCACTATAAAAGCCGCCAACATCATCTTTTTGCTAAATACTAATCGTTCCATTTAAATAGATTTGTTTAGATAATAAATAACCTAATTTGCATTATTAATAATTTTCTTAGTTATGATCCAACGATCCAATATGTTACGTCCTTTGTCAGTGCAAATACCTCGTAAAAATGTTATCAGGACAGTATTATATACTTCTGCGTTTGAATGTTTAGAAAAAGTTTTAGATGGATGGATCATTTTTAATTGTTCTTTTGTCAATAAAGTAACGATTTCAAAATTTACATCCTTTTGAAAGACATCTTCTTTGACTCCCCTATTGAATAACCTGGCGCATACTTCTGTAAAAGTTGATTTTTCGGATTCTTTTCTTTCCAAAGCTTTCGGATACTTTTTGAGGTCTTCGTAGAATTTCCTGTCATACCATCTAGGCCGTCTCATGATCTCTTCATAAAACAATAGAATGATATCAATTGCTGTATGATCTTCTTTTTCCAATTGGTTTAAAAAGCGTGTCATTTTGTCGTTGATATAGTCCATTCCTTCAATTAATAATGTTTCTTTATCGTCGAAGAAGCCATATAATGTACGTTTAGATATGCTCATATTACGGGCAATATCATCCATACTTACGCTTTTTATTCCATATTGAGAAAAAAGGTCGAATGCCATCTTTATTATTTGTTCTTTATTCATTGTCATATTTAATCCACTCCAAGACTTTCATAATTTTAATATTTTAAAGTTTATTGAGTAAAAATACCCCTACGCATTACGACTATACAAAGACAAACCGTTAATTTAGCGGCTGTTCCCGACAAACAAGTGAAAAATCCCGATAAGATTCCATTACGCTTCATTTTAAATCTGTTTTTGTATATTCGTATAATACAGTGGCAAAGATCATCTATTTTTAGAAAACCGAAATGGTTTATTCTGTTACATGATTGGTCAAAATAGAAAATAGAGCTAT
>DAMCDT010000192.1:0-7659 GCA_032058265.1 Tannerellaceae bacterium | reverse complement strand
AGCGAGCCTCATAAGCTCATTCTGCATAATGTTTTTGATGCAAACGGCCGTTCTCCTCACGAAGCGAAACTTGCTGCTGAATTGGTTTCTGACCTTCTTCAAAACGGCGTAAATATTAAAGATATTAGTATTATGTCGCCTTTCAGAGCACAAGTGAGAGAAATCAAAAAGGAGGTTGAAAAGGTGTTACCAAAAACTATATCTAAGCCTTTTGACACATTGCTGGTTGACACAGTAGACGGTATGCAGGGGCAAGAAAGAAACTATATCATCTACAGTTTTGCCAATTCACACCCTTTGGAATCAATGAGACGTTTGGATTTTTTTTATAGCCCAAACAGATTGAATGTTGCAATTACAAGAGCAATCAAGAAATGTATTGTAATAGCCAACTACAAGGTATTTGATATTATAGACGATGAATTAAAAAAACATAAAGAATACCAAGATGTCAAAGACTATCTTGATATTTTCAAGAGATATTATGCACTTTCAACCAAATTTGAAATAAACGAGACAGATGAAGATGAATGGTAAAACGAAGTATATGTTTGAAAGCTATTTTGTACACATAAAATTCTGGAAGTAGTGCGGTTGTCCCCGAAGTTATTTCCCGTACCTATGTTGGTTATTTCCCGCTCATGGCTTCCCAGCCGTTTGAAGGGGCGGAAGCCCACGGGAATAACCAACGGTACGAGAATAACTTCTACTGTAGTGGGGCTACCTGATGAAGCAAAAACAATTTCTCGGTTTTATTGTAGATCCGGAATAAAATCACTAATTTTGTTTCTGAGTTATTTGATAGTATTGCACCGCAAAACGCTGAAATACGCACGGTTACTAAATCGTTACTTCTGAAAATCAAAAACTCTGCGAAAGGTTTATTCTTCAATCAGTTATATCAAACTGATGATAATCTAAAATAAAAAAGAGGCTGTCTCACACTAGAAACCTCATTGAGACGGCCTCTTTTTATGATTATCGTATTTCCGGATTAATGAACGATCATTTCCGGTGTAACGGGAAGGAATTTCTCTGTATCGGATTTGCGGTAGGATACTGTTCCTTTGTGCCAGTTGTTCCAGATGGATGGCCAGCCTCCGATGATGTGGCTCAGGAATACTACTTTGAATTCGTGCAGGCCTTTTGCTAATGCGACGGATTTATCAGTACGGGGGAACCGTTTTACTTCATCCCTGTTATTGATCAATAGTTTACCATCTATCCAGACTTCTTCGTTATCTGTTGAGAAGTAAAAAACGCCGTCTTCGGGTATATTTATGTATCCGGTTGCAACGGCTGAGTAATATTTGACGTCACGCATTTGTTCGTCGCTCGGTTCTACCAGAAGCATATCAGGCAGGTCTTTCAGAACACTGCTTTTCCACTCTTTGGCTTCTTTCAGTTCATCTACATTCAGATAGTAGCCGTACGTAACCTTCATATCCAGTCCGGGGGATGTTTTATCTACTTCTTTAGCAGGCGCCAGTGTTTGTTTTTCAACAGTAATGGTACGTGTTTTGCTCATTTTACCGGAAGGTAGTACCGAACGTATCTTTAAAGTACCTGATTCGGTAAACTCGATGGGATCTAAATAAACAGGTGATTGTGGAGTTGGTTCAGAGCCATCCGTAGTGAAAACGACCATGACTGGGCGAACAGTTGTAAACTCGAGTGTAGCCTTATCAGTAAATGCAACAAAGTCACATGATCCGTTTGGCTGTTCCGGTTGAGGAATATGATAGTTGATGTTGTGAGCATCCAGACGGACCAGTGCATTGTCGATACGACGCTCAAAGTCGCCGTAGTTTTTCTTTTCGAGCGGAGTCCATGCCAATTCCGCCAACGCCAGGATACGCGGATAGATACGGTACTCCCTTAAATCGTTGGTATACATGTACTCAGACCATGTGTTACACTGTACACCTTTGATGAAATGCGCTTTGCCGTTTGCAACCAATTCTTCCGGTGTCGGATTATATTTATAAACGTCTGCAAGCGTTGCAAAGCCTCCGATCGTTACCGGTTCAATCTTCTGGTCACCTTGGTAACGGTCCAGGTACATACCGTCGTTTTGCGGTGTCATAATCACATCATGATCTAAATTGGCTGCCGCTATCCCACCTGTTTCGCCGCGCCACGACATTACGGTAGCTGTTGGCGCCAGGCCACCTTCTAAAATTTCATCAAACCCGATAATTTTCTTTCCATATTTAGCCAGTACTTTTTCCATGCGTTGAACGAAATAACTTTGCAAACGTTCTTCGGCTGTATGGTCTTTGTCGGCTTTCAAGCCTTCTTCCCGGATACGTTTCTGGCAATAGGGGCATTTTTTCCATTCTGCTTTCGGGCATTCGTCTCCACCGATATGTACAAGTTCACTGGGGAAAAGTTCGATCACTTCTTTAAATACATTTTCAAGAAACTCGAAGGTACTTTCTTTGCCCGCACAAAATACGATATCTTCAACTCCCCATATAATACGGGGAGGTAATTGTTCACCTCTGCATGATAGTTCCGGATAGGATGCAATAGCTGCCATAGCATGGCCGGGTAATTCGATTTCAGGAATTACGGTGATGAATCGCTCTGCAGCATACCGAACCACTTCTTTTATTTCTTCCTGCGTATAATAATCCCCGTATTCGAAACCTTCTCCTTCGATCCGTTTCGATCCGATTTCCGTTAGTTTGGGATATTTCTTAATCTCGATCCGCCAGCCTTGGTCGTCAGTTAAATGCCAGTGCATTCGGTTGATCTTGAATAATGCCAGCACATCCAGATTCTTCTTAATTTCTTCAACCGTCATAAAATGCCGGCAAGGTTCGATCATCATTCCCCGATAACCAAAACGAGGCTCGTCTTTTACGGCGACTGCAGGTGCAGACCATTCGATACCATTTGTTAGATTAGTATTTTCAACTTCAGCCGGTAGTAGTTGCATGAAGGTTTGCATCCCATAGAATAAGCCTTGTGGCGTTTTTGCTTTCACAATAGCTCCGTCAGGGGTAACATCCAACGTATACCCTTCATCATTTACGTCTAATGTGTTGTCGATAACGAGGGAAATGGTGTTTGATCCTTGCTTATCGTTTACATTAAATGAATAGCCCGTAGACCTTTTCAATTTAGCAGCAAAAAAATCGGCAACGGTTTTTCCTTCCGGTGTGGAAGCATTCAGAGTCGTGTTTTTGTTTAGTTTAAAAGCGCCTTGATTAACCACAAGACTGACAGGAGCGGGAATAACATTAATGCCTTTATTATAAGGCATTACTTCTTTTGTTGTGCCCGCATCTCCACAGGAAGTCAGAAATGTACATGCTGATAAGGCACACATGATGGCAAAATTTCTCATCTTTCAATTAATTTTATAATAAGTTATTTTAAGGAATAAAGTTCCTTTGCTTTAGGAGTCAAGGAGTTACCATTCGCTTTGCTCATTAGTAGTCAAAGGAGTAAGTAGTAGGAAAAATATTCTTGACTCCTTTAACTCCTAAGTTAATGCTAAGCAACTGATAACTCCTTTTTTAAATTACCATGCAAAAAGCGGGTAGTCTTTCATCAGGCTGTTGACCTTTTCGCGTACGGAGGTGATTGTTTTTTCATCTTCCGGACGGGAGAGGACAGTATCCATCAGTTCTACGATTTCTCCCATAAACGGTTCTTTCGCGCCACGGGTAGAGATCGCCGGTGTGCCGACACGGATTCCGGATGTCTGGAAAGCAGAACGGCTGTCGAAAGGAACCATGTTTTTATTTACGGTGATGTCTGCTTCAACCAAGGCCTTTTCCGCCACTTTACCTGTAAGGTCGGGGAATTTAGTACGGAGGTCGATCAGCATGCTATGGTTGTCCGTACCGTCCGAAATAATTTTATATCCCTTATCCATAAATGCCTGCGCCATAGCGGCAGCATTCTTCTTCACTTGTGACTGGTATGTTTTATATTCGGGCTCTAATGCTTCGCCGAATGAAACGGCTTTAGCGGCGATTACATGCTCAAGCGGTCCACCCTGGATACCCGGGAAAACGGCTGAATCCAATAATTGTGACATCATTTTGATCTGTCCTTTAGGTGTTTTCTTTCCCCAGGGATTTTCAAAGTCTTTGCCTAACAGGATGATGCCTCCGCGTGGCCCGCGAAGTGTCTTATGTGTAGTAGAAGTTACAATATGCGCATGTTCCAACGGATTATTAAGTAGTCCGGCAGCAATTAATCCGGCAGGGTGAGCCATGTCGATCATTAACAATGCGCCTACTTTATCCGCTATCTCACGCATCCGTTTGTAATCCCATTCACGTGAATAAGCAGAACCACCTCCAATAATTACTTTCGGGCGTTCACGCATCGCTACTTCTTCCATCTGGTCGTAGTCTACACGGCCGGTATCTTCTTTTACATTATATTCCGTAGCATGATATAAAATACCCGAACTATTAACCGGTGAACCATGCGAAAGATGCCCGCCGTGTGATAAGTTCAAACCTAGGAACTTCTCTCCGGGATTAAGAATAGCCAGGAATACGGCTGCATTTGCCTGGACTCCTGAGTGTGGTTGTACATTCGCCCATTCGGCGTTGAATAGTTTTTTCAGACGTTCGATAGCCAGCGTTTCGCTTTCATCCACTACCTCACAGCCTCCGTAGTAACGTTTCCCGGGATATCCCTCTGCATATTTGTTAGTTAAGACACTGCCCATGGCCTCCATTACCTGGTTGCTCACAAAGTTTTCAGAAGCGATCAACTCGATACCTTTTAGTTGGCGTTGTTTCTCTCTTTCAATGATGTCGAAAATGATACTGTCTCTTTTCATTACTTGTGTAAATTTGGTTATTAAATGTGATGATATTAGTTATTTTACGGGAGTATATTCGAATGTTGACTTACGCCCCCAGATACCTACCCATTCCGTGGAAGGTACGACTATCCGTTCAATGGGATAACAGGCCGGATTGTATTCATATTCACGTGAGGTAAGGAGTATTTTAGTATCATCCCTTACAACAAATTCTGCTTTTATATTATTATTAAAATGACCTTGCAGATAATCTCCTTTGAATAAAGCGATCTTTAACCATTGCGGTATATTCACATGCTTGAAAATGCCGTTGTAATTATTGTATGTATATTCATAAACCGCATTATAGTCATTAAAAGAATAATGATATTGTTTGATGTCACCCTTATCATTATAAGTATAGTTATGCGTGGAATGATGGATATTTTCACCGTCGTTTGCAGGATATGTCAAATCGTGTTTTATAACCAGGTTATCCTTCAGTTCCATTGTTTCAGTGTATTTATCATTCAAACTTACCTGAATAACCAACTCTGTCGGTTTATAAATGCGGATGTCTGTATTGTCACCGCCTTCTGTACGGGTATAATTATCTGTTCGGATGACGGTGCCATCTCCTTTATATTCCAGCGTTATATTATTTCTATATACCAGTTCAGGGGCGCCTCCTTTGTAATAAGTTTGCCATTGAAGGTAAGTCATTCCAGTCAGCCGGTTGTTGTTGTCATAAGTGAAAAGGGTCGAATCCGTATGATCGTAAAACGGGTCTGCGTTAAGGTTATATGTATCTATAATAAGTGTTGGCAGTAACGGATTATCATCGTTCACTATGATGGATGGATCATCGTCTTCGTTTTCTTTCTCTCTATCATCGAAGATATTATCATTATTATTACATGATAAAAAAGAAATCATTAATAATGAAATTACAACCGGGAAAAATAATTTTTTATTCATGGGAGGATGGTAATATTTTAAACAGATTAATATTTATATGATAAATTTTCATTTTACTACCGTCTTAATAGCCGGTTTTCCGTCGACAGATACGAAGATCACTCCGGCAGGTACGTTTATCAGTTCGTTATCCGAAGATGCCGTATTGGAGGTGATCCGTTGTCCGAGACTATTTGTTATGGTAATATTTTTACCTGTAGCACCTTTTACCGTTACGGTTCCTTTACCGGCTAAAACCCTTACAGGAAGTTCCATATTCAGGTTGGAATATTGATTAGCGGCAGATTTGGTTACTGCCGTTTTTACTTTGCCTGTATTAAAGACTTCCGCTTCGCCGGATAATGCTTTTTCGAGTGTAGTACGGGTAATTACCGGGACATGGTTTTCGATCTTCACCCATTCGCCTTCATGGCTGCCGATCGTTTCGGCCCATGATTCGATCAGGAAGTTTTCTTCATCTCCGTTATCTGTTAAACGGAAAGAGAATAAAACGGGGCTATATGTTCCTTCGCCACTTTCGCTTACGGTTTTCGTATCTATTTTAGTTCCCTGAATTTCTAACGTGCCATCGTTGTATAAGTTTCCTTCAACAAATGCCAGACGGTTCTTGTATTCCTCCGCATCTTTTACCGTCATAAGAAAACGCGCGGTAGTATATCCTGTATTTTTTATAATCGATTGAGTGGAAGCTATCAGGTACTGCGGCATTTTTTCTCCCCGTGCGTATATGACAGTCATACCTGCATGATCTTCATTGGTCGTGTTTATGCCGAGCAAATTCGTTCCTTTCGTGTTTATATCTTCTGCTAAAACCGTTCCCGGCCTATTCACGGAAAAGAACTTCATTGCTGATTGAGCATGAGAAACCACACTGAAGCTTCCTAATAAAGTAACTACTGATAAAGTAAAAAACAACTTCTTCATATCTAAGTAAATTAAAGATTCGACATAAAATGATACATCGACACAAATTTAATGTTTTTGTTTACTAATCCTTATAACTTTTATGGAGATATTTTATTGAATTAAGCCGTTTATTAAAAAATGGATTTTCATCTTAATTTTTCAAAACAGATTACTACCTTTGGAAACAGAATTCTAAACAAGGACAAATGAAAACGAAACATTTAATTTTGCTGAGCAGTATGGTACTTTTCGGAGCTTGTAATACGAGCACTACAAAGATCGTTTACCCGGATGCGGAAAGGGATAATACGGTCGACACTTATTTCGGGACAGAGGTAGCTGATCCTTACCGTTGGCTGGAGAATGACACTTCTAAAGCTACGGAAGCATGGGTGGAAGCCGAGAATAAGGTTACAACAGCTTATATCTCGATAATACCTTTCAGGGATAAACTGAAACAACGCCTGACGGATCTGACAGACTACGAGAAAATTGGTACTCCAACCAAGAAAAACGGGAAGTATTATTTCTTCAAAAACGACGGTTTACAAAACCAAAGTGTCCTGTACGTAAAAGAAAGTTTAGACGGTGAAGCAAAAGTGTTGCTCGATCCTAATAAGTTATCGGATGACGGTACAGTCGCCCTTGCCGGAATATCTTTCTCCAATGATGGTAAATATCTTGCCTATAATATTTCGCGCAGCGGCTCGGACTGGCGTGAGGTGTATGTAATCGACCTGGCTACCGGAAATCAATTGGACGACCATGTCCAATGGGCTAAGTTCAGCGGTGCGGCCTGGCATGGCGAAGGTTTTTATTATAGCGCTTATGATGCCCCGGTTGCCGGCAAGGAATTTTCGAATGTAAACGAAAATCATAAAATATATTACCATAAGCTCGGTGATCCCCAGTCAGCAGATAAGCTGGTTTATCAAAACCCGAACGAACCGAAACGTTTCTATTCTTGCAGTGTTAGTGAGGATGAACGCGTAATGTTT
>DAMCDT010000191.1:403-7689 GCA_032058265.1 Tannerellaceae bacterium | reverse complement strand
ATTAATGGGTAAAGTAAACCAGAAATTTGACCCTTTACCATATTCCGATTCGACGCCGATTTCTCCATCCAGCTTATTTACAATTGTCTGGCTGATGGAAAGTCCTAACCCTGTTCCCTGAACAAAGTTATTTAGTTTAGTGAATCTATCGAATATGGTCTTTAGCTTTTCTTCTTTAATTCCTGAACCTGTATCCGTAACATAAAAATAAATATCCCTTTCCCTTACATGATAGCCAAAACGAATGCTTCCCTCTGTGGTAAATTTTATGGCATTATTCAAGAAATTCGATATTACCTGTGATACCCGGTTCTTGTCGGTTCGTAATACACAATGTTGTATACGGTGTTCAAATATTATTTTAACACCTGAATTTGCTTTTAGCCTGGTTGTTTGTTCCAGGTCAGATAATAATTGGTTAATGTCTACATTCATATTCACAAAGTCTAGTGTTCCTGCTTCAATCTTTGCTAAATCAAGAATGTCATTGATTAATTGTAATAGGAGTTCGTTATTTGTTTTAATAATATTTATATATTCATCCCTTTCATCGGGATTTTCGGTGGTAGATAACAGATCAGAGAATCCGACAATGGCATTCAAAGGAGTACGTATCTCATGGCTCATATTCGCGAGGAAAGCAGATTTCAAACGATCGGATTCTTCCGCTTTTTCTTTGGCTTGCCTTAATTCCTGTTCCGTTTGTTTCAAAGAGGTCACATCTTCTTTCTTAACAACTACGCCAAGGAATTCCCCTTTAGAGTCAAAAATAGGATTCGCTAATATATGTATATATTGTCCGTCAACACAGTGTTGCACAGATTCGGCTTGCTGACGAGTCTTCATTGCTTTTACAACTGTACATTCTTTGCAAAAAGGCTCTATCCCATTATCTAATAAGCAACAATTATCAGTTCCGTTTTCCGGGATACATTTAAATTGTATTTTATTTCTCCACTTAACCGAATAGTCTGGTTTAATAAAATTTATAGAAGCCTCTACATTATTCATTATAATTGTATTATCTTCCTGCAAATCCATTAAACGGTCTTTTAACTTATTCGATCTATAAAAGAAATAAGCGAGCATTATTAGAAAAAGCAGTAATACAACAGTGATAGATAACAAAATTTCATATCGGTATTGTGTCATTATACTGACATCTTCATTTAATAAATCTGCATTTTTAGGTAATTGTTGTCTGGAGATATTCCATTCTTTCAGTTTTTTAGCATCGAAAATATACGAATTCGGTAATAAGGTTGCCCGTATATCTTTCATCTGTACATCTCCTTTTTGAATATCAACGGCACGTTTTGCAAAATCTTTTCCGAGTATTCTGTACTGTGGCACATATCCTCCAATAGCCCAATGTCCCATACCTGTAAATGAGAGGGTGAAGGCTGGTACATCAGGTTTTGCTGACATCATAGCATAAGTAGCATTACCTATAAAATAGCTTTCATTAACATCGACGCGCCATGTACCTAATAGTATAACTGTATTTTGAGGCAGTTTTTCAAGTTGTTCTATTATAGTATATATACTATTTTTACGTCCGTCGAGTAATATCAGGTCAAACCCCTTGATATATTTTATTTCTTTTTCAACATGAGATTGTAGAGATACGCCTCCATAACTATTGTCAGTAATTAGGGCGATATGTTCAGTTTCAGGATAAAGGCTTCTAATCAGATCTAAATTCTTTTTAACGTCATAATTATAAAGAAATCCCGAGACATTCGGATTTGAATCCAAAAGTGCCTGTACATTCATACTTTCAGGTGACCATTCCGAAAGAACAACGGAAGAATCGGGTAGTAAGACAGCACTATTACTCACCATACCACATAAAACAGGAACTTTATCTTTCCCTTCCATTTCCAAAGAAAGATAGGAGGCCCATCCTTCCTGGCCAAGAATAATTATTAAGCCGGGTAAGTTATCTCCTGAATATTTAAGTAAGATATCCTGCATTTTTCCTTTCCATTGCGGGGCTTCGAAAAGGCTTTTGCAGTTCATATTTTCAATGACGATTGAAGATGTTCCTCCCAATCGCTTATATTCATTCATGAACTCTCTGATATTCTGATTCGTATTTTCCGTATCCGGATTATAGGAACTAATAATAAGGATTTGGTTTTCTTTATTCGCATACAAAGGAGTTAGTATAAACAAGAAAACAACTAAAAATGCAAACAGTGAAAAATGGTTTGTAAGAAGTAGAGCGCGATTTTTCATTGTTGTTTTAATACGTTCCATGCAAAAATAACCATAATTGTCAATAAATTAATTGGTGGAGGCATAAATTATATCTAATATATGATATAAGAAAATTATCGGACAGGGAATACTTTTTTGTAATGTTTGGTTATGCCACTCGTATGATATAATTCTACTGAGAATATATAAATACCCGTCTTTAAGCGTTTGCCGTCAAAGCCTTTCCCATCCCACATGAATTCCCCGGATGTTCCTATAAGCTCATGATTCATTATTTGTGCAACCCTTTGGCCCGCCATATTAAAAATATACGCTCTGCAGTTATATCCGGGAATATTCAAATAATAAGTGATTATAAACATCCCGTTGTCGGATAAAACAGGAATGCTTATACCTGTTTTATTGTCTTCCCCTGAATTATTTCTGAATTGAGAATTTTGATAGCCGGGCGTACCATACCCTGCTGTACTCGATGCAGAAGTCCAATTGAGATAATCCTGAGTTTTTTCATCCGGATTGATACGTTCTAAAGCAACTCCCTTTTGATTTTTTATCGAGCTATCATGCCATTTTGATGAGTAGGATACTTCATCGATGATAACCTTATCATGCTCGCGGAATAATACCAATGTGGAGATTGTATTTGCCAATACAGGAAGTTTTATTTCATGTAATACTTCCGGTGATGTTATTAGGTAATTGTCCGCAACACCCTCAATATTTCTGGTAAGTAATGCATAACTTCCTTTTTCCATGGGATTTTGAATTCCCGATAATGAATAATGAGTATTGAATGTACCATCCGATTTTCGGATAGCTATGGCTAATCCGTATAAGGAAAGTTGATTCTCCGACCGGTTATATAATTCGATGTATTCACTACCTCCCGGAAAAGGATTCGGTAACAATTCATTAAAAACTATATCGCCTGATTCAACGGAAGAAAATAAGGGTATTTCATTTGTTGAGTTTATTGAACCGGGTGTTCCACCTCTGTCATCAGTTGATAAATGCCAGCCGGAAGAAGAATATTCCAAAGAAACACCCGCAACAGCTTTAGGATACTTAAATTCGTCGATCAGTTTTCCTGTGGCATCTTTTAAGGATAAGTATTTCCCTGTGTTGGCAAGTGCCGCAGGAAATTTAGCTAGTGGCATGGAATATCCGCCTTCATCAATTAGTATTTCCCTGTTAGCTTTATAAAGAACGATATAACTCTTAGACGGTAAAGTAAATTCTTCTAATAAAACTTCTGTATTATCATAGTTAATTACCCAGTTTTTCAAAGAAATATCTATATCAGACGTGTTATATAATTCAATATATTCTGTTTCCGGCAACCCAACAGCCCCTTTAGGGTCGGCCATAACTTCATTAAATATAATCTGTCCCGTCTCATAAGGAGTAGGAGGGCTTTCCTCTTCTTTCTTATCATCATCATCATCTTTTTCCCAGAATACTTCTACGGATAAATCAAGGATTGGTTTCCCTTTTAAATCATACAGATTATCCCAATGAACGATATACTCATATTCCTCTTTTAAGTTTTCAGGAAGACTGACTATAACAATTGATTGATTCGTTCCGTAACTAATATCTGTAGTGCCTTCCATATCTGTAATAGTGAAAATAGCTTCAGATATATCGACCGGATTATCGAAAGTAAACTGAAGTTTATCCGATTCGATAAGATCCACATCTAATAAGTCGACGGTTGATATTTCAGATTCCGTTTTAGAGCCAATTATTTGTATGTTATCAAAGTAAAAAGTGCTTATCCTCCCTTTGATATAACGGCATTTTATAGTGAAATTATTTGTTTCATCAGTATTGTCAAAATGATAGGAATAGGTTCCTTCTTCATGGTAAACATTCTCGCTTTCCATTTTGGAGTAAAGCGACCATAGTTTATTATCTTCTAGAGTCAGACGTATGGAAACTAAGGGATAAGGTTCGTTTGATAATATTTTACGCCCACTTATGCAAAGTTTAGGAGAACGAAAACCTTCCTGAACGTACAAGGATACTTGTCCAGTATTATTGCCGGCCTGGATATAAATAGATAAATCCTCCGTAGAATAAATATAGATCCGGCAATTATTAGCATTTGTGGGTTTGAAATCCAGTTTTACATCCAATTCCCAAGCCATATTCTCACTATATATAACCGGAGTATGGATAGATGCATTGCCGGCTATACCGGTAGGTGAGGTAAATTCTATTTCTCCGGAAGGATTAATTGTAAACCTATCCACATCACCTTGCCATGAATGATTGGAAGTAATTTCATTACCCGAAAAGAATTCATTTGTTTGTGCTTTTACACAAAATGATAGTAAAAAGACTGAAAACAATAATATTTGTTTCATAGTTAAGTATTTGTCTTATAAATTTGTCTATCTTTGCGCACTGTTTCAATAATAAAATCATGCACATCAAAGATTTTGGTTGTGCAAATTTATAATTACTTATTAACTAAACAAATTAATTAGCTCTCAAAATGAAAGTAGCTATTGTAGGTGTGAGTGGAGCTGTAGGACAAGAGTTCCTGCGCGTACTCGACGAAAGAGATTTCCCAATGGATGAACTTGTGCTTTTCGGTTCATCACGTAGTGCCGGACGTGTTTATTCTTTCCGTGGTAAACAGTATACCGTAAAGGAATTAAAACACAACGACGACTTTAAGGGAATCGATGTTGCTTTTGTTTCAGCAGGTGGAGGTACATCAATTGAGTTTGCAGATACGATAACCAAGCACGGAACGGTTATGATCGATAACTCTAGCGCTTTCCGTATGGATGATAATGTACCTTTGGTAGTACCGGAAGTAAATGCAGAAGATGCTTTAAACCGTCCCCATGGGATAATTGCAAACCCTAATTGTACAACCATTCAAATGGTTGTAGCATTAAAAGCCATTGAAAAATTATCGCATATAAAACGGGTGCATGTATCAACTTACCAGGCATCAAGTGGTGCCGGCGCAACAGCAATGGCTGAATTAGTAAAACAATATGAGCAAATACTAAAGGGAGAAAAACCGACTGTTGAGAAATTTGCTTATCAGTTAGCATATAACCTGATTCCCCAGGTAGATGTATTTACAGATAACGGATACACTAAAGAGGAAATGAAGATGTATCATGAAACCCGTAAAATCATGCATTCGGATATAGAAGTGAGTGCTACTTGCGTTCGTGTACCTGTTATCCGTGCACATAGTGAGGCTATATGGGTGGAAACAGAACGTCCGGTAAGTATTGAAGAAGCCCGTAAGGCTTTTGCGCAAGCAGACGGAATTATATTACAGGATGATCCTGCCAATAAAGATTATCCGATGCCATTGTTCGTTGCTGATAAAGATCCCGTTTATGTAGGACGTATCCGTAAAGATATAACAAATCCGAATGGATTAACATTTTGGACGGTCAGTGATCAGATAAAAAAGGGGGCTGCTCTGAATGCAGTACAAATAGCAGAATATCTGGTTAAAGTGAAAAACATTTGATCATAATTATACTAAAGAGCAAAAAGAGGTCGGCCTGTATGGTCGGCCTTTTTTGTTATAAATAATCAAAATGTTACTTACTAAAGAAGATCGGGTAGATTAATGGCTGGCTTTCCCATTTGCGACGTATGGGATTATACTCCTGTTGCATTCCTATCCCGATGCCAAAACTATCGGAAATTTTAAATTCCATTGATCCACCGACATTCGTATGATTGAAATGAGGATTATAATGGATGAATGCGCTTTGCCCTTTACCTCCGTTGTACCACGCATATTCTCCCCAGGCATTGAACTTTAACCAATCGGTTGCCTGGTAACTAACGCTTGTATTGGCGCCGACTGTATACCCCGGAGTGAAATGAAACGGAGAAAATAACCGGCCTCCGAATCCGCCTCCTCGTACAGTCCATCTATCGTTATTCCACACAACCATCGGATTGATTATGGTTTGTCCACCGCCTCCCGGCAATGTGGATTGATAACCATGTATAAGAAACGAAAAATTATCATTTAAAGGGGTGATACTTACTTCGCTAAAATCAAATGCCATCGGGGATACTCTTTGAAGCATGGGTGTGAAAACATTAAAGAATGGACGATAAGCGGCAGATAAGGTCTGCATATTCATCGGACGTTCATCGGGGAGAGGCTGGAAGTCAGGCGTAAACTCCATGAGTTTCGTTTCTATATCCATAATAGATGAAGGAGTATAAGATGTATAACTAACCTCGGGAATTTTTAAATCATACGCCTTTAGTTTTGGAATGGCTACAATTTTACCTTCATTATCTACAACAATTGAGAAATCAGATTGCGCCTGTGCGGTAAGCACGCATAAAACCATACATAATAATATACAACTTCGCTTCATACAACCTCCTATTCTTGGTTGCAATATACAAAGAATTTACAGAAGAAAAACATATAAAATATTCTTTTCTTCCAATTCTCTGTTTTATTTCTATAATTATTTTACCAGTATCAATAATTATATTATTTTTGAAGAGAATTGAGTGAAGAATTTTTATAGTATAGTTTCTTCTTTTGAAATACTTATCCTATTTTAAGTAAGTCTCTCCTTAATAGTTCACCTCTCAATCAAAAAAAATATTTACATTAAAAAAACAAGATGAACATTTACATTTCAAATTTAAGTTATGGCGTTAGCGATGCCGACTTAAAAGATTTATTTACAGAGTATGGAGAGGTTTCTTCAGCCAAAATTATTACTGACAGGGAAACAGGAAGATCAAGAGGTTTCGGTTTTGTTGAAATGCCTAATGAAGAAGAAGGTCAAAAGGCTATTGACGAACTGAATGAAGCTGAATTCGATGGTAAGGTCATTAATGTTAATGTTGCAAGACCAAGAGAAGAAAGACCAAACAACAGAAACCGCGGAGGCGGTGGAAGAGGTGGTTATGGCTCAAACAGATATTAATCACATACTTTATAAACGAACAGGAGGTTGAAAGCCTCCTGTTATTATTTAATAAAAACAAATTTAAATGGCGAGACCTGCAACATTCAATAAACGAGATAACGAAAAAAAGAA
>DAMCDT010000191.1:0-393 GCA_032058265.1 Tannerellaceae bacterium | reverse complement strand
AACAAGCCAAACGGCTGGAAAAACAACAGAGAAAAGAAAACAGGAAAATAGAAGGTAAAAATAAAGATGCTGATGATATGTTTGCCTATGTTGATGAAAATGGGATGATTACCTCTACACCTCCAGGCGCGGAGAAAGAAAAAGTAAATATTGACGATATTATTATTTCCACACCAAAGAAAGAAGACGTTGAACCTGCTATATTGAAAGGAAGAATTGAGCACTTCAATGATTCCAAAGGATATGGATTTATAAAGAATTTATTAAGTACAGATAAATATTTCTTTCACATTAATAATACGATTGACGAAGTAAAAGAAGGAAATATTGTAACATTTGATCTGGAACAGAATCCGAAAGGATTGACTGCCGTGAACATCAAACTTGATACTG
>DAMCDT010000190.1:6193-7702 GCA_032058265.1 Tannerellaceae bacterium | reverse complement strand
TGTATCCATTGAATACAAAGATGTATCTAAAGGGAAACCTGTTATCGTAGTAGGAGCGGGGCCTGGTGGCCTTTTCTCTGCGTTACGGTTAATTGAATTAGGATTTCGCCCTGTTGTAATTGAACGGGGGAAGAACGTGCACGACCGTAAAAAGGATATTGCATTGATCAGTCGGGAGCATACAGTAAACAACGAGTCTAATTATTGTTTTGGTGAAGGTGGTGCTGGCGCTTATTCAGACGGGAAGTTATATACCCGTAGCAAAAAGCGTGGTTCTGTCGATAAGATATTGAATGTGTTTTGCCAGCATGGTGCCAGCCCGTCTATATTAGTCGACGCCCATCCGCATATAGGAACAGATAAATTGCCGGGAGTAATTGAAAATATACGAAACCAGATCATCCGTTGTGGCGGGGAAGTTCATTTTAAAACCCGTATGGATAGTTTGATTATTCAAAACGATGAAGTAAAAGGAATACAAACACATACCGGAGAAACCTTCATTGGACCGGTAATACTGGCGACCGGACATTCAGCTCGTGATGTATATTATTACCTCCACCAAAAACAAATACCCATGGAAGCGAAAGGTATTGCTGTAGGTGTGCGTCTGGAACATCCTCAGGAACTGATAGACCAAATTCAATATCATAGGAAAGAGGGAAGAGGAGAGTACTTGCCTGCTGCCGAATATAGTTTCGTAAAACAGGTAAACGGACGTGGGGTGTATTCATTCTGTATGTGCCCCGGCGGATTTGTAGTGCCGGCAGCAAGCGGTGAAAAGCAAGTGGTAGTGAATGGAATGTCGCCTGCTAACCGTGGCTCGCAATGGGCTAACTCCGGTATGGTAGTAGAGATACATCCGGAAGACTTTCCTGAGTTTAGCCAGCATAAAGAACTGGCGCTAATGAAGCTTCAGGAACAACTGGAAGAACACGCCTGGCTAAACGGAGGAATGAAACAAACCGCTCCGGCACAACGCATGAATGATTTTGTACAAAAAAAGAACTCTTTTGATCTGCCTGTATCGTCTTATACACCGGGGTTACTCGCTTCACCTTTACATTTCTGGATGCCGGAGTTTGTTACTTCCCGTCTGCGTGAAGGGTTCTGCCTGTTTGGTAAAGCATCCCACGGTTTCCTTACCAATGAAGCCCTCATGATAGGAGTGGAAACACGCACCTCTTCCCCTGTCCGCATTTTGCGTGACAAGGAAAGCTATCAGCATATTACCTTGAAAGGATTATTCCCCTGTGGAGAAGGCGCTGGTTATTCCGGAGGTATCGTTTCTGCAGCCATCGATGGTGAACGATGTGCCGAAGCTGTAGCGTATGGAAGATATTAGTTTTCAATTTTCAATTTTGGCTAAAGCCGATTTACAATTCAATTTTCAATTAATCCTAAGATTCCTAAGTTTATCAATAGCCCTTACACTCATGCCGGGGCCGGATATTTTGTTTGTGATCACGCAAAGCATTCGTCAAGGGAAAAAGGCGGGTATTGTATTTG
>DAMCDT010000190.1:0-6183 GCA_032058265.1 Tannerellaceae bacterium | reverse complement strand
GTACGGGACTGATCTTCCATATTGCAGCTATTACATTGGGTGTTTCTGCCTTAATCAAAACTTCGCCTATTGCCTTTTCAATATTAAAGATCGCCGGAGCTTCTTATCTCTTTTATTTAGGATTTAAAGCTTTTATAAACCGGAAAGAATCCTCTTTTAAAATGGATGATAACAAAAAAGAAGAACAAAATCTTTATAGCCGGGGAATATTGATGAATGTATTGAATCCGAAAGTAATTCTTTTCTTTCTTTCCTTTTTTCCTGGATTTGTCAATATTGAGGCAGGTAATCCGGCATTGCAAATGTGTTTCCTGGGGCTCTTGTTTATCATACAGGCATTTATTATTTTTTCAGTTGTGGCCTTTCTTTCTTCCCAGTTGACTAATCTGTTAATGACTAATCCTAAAACAGCCCTATGGGTGAATATTATTACGGCCCTGGTCTATTTTATTATCGGAATCAGTATCCTACTTGTTTAATACGAAGATTTGAGTACATTTACAGCTGGACAAATAAATACAAACGAATATGAGACTTTTCATTGGTGTATTTACAACTTTAATTGTTTTGACGGGAGCTATTCTTACGGTTTTGGCTTTATGGGGAATTCAACCTATATCTTGGACTATTGTTTGGAAATCGGGCGTTACTATCTTAATCATTTTAGGTACATCGATCCTTGTTTATTTGTTTTATTATCTCTTTTTCAAGAATTACCATAGGAAGAAAGAGTAAAGATATAATTACTTAATTCATTCTGATTATTTGATTGATCTCTTCTAATAGGGCTACACGTTCAAGAGAGAAAGTATTATCATGCGCACCTATGTATTCCAGTAGTTCTTTTGCTTTTAAGAAGATTTCTTTTTGTTTATCAGGATGCATATAAGCCTCCTCAATTAAGAGTTTTGCAGCAATATCCATTCGTTGAAGTCCGGCTTTATCCTCACCATCCAAATACGTATGTATATCTTTTATTGGAGTGTTTAATAAGTAATCTAAATCTAATTTTAATGCAGTATATACTGTTTGTGCTAATTCAGGCAGTTTACGTGCAGCATTTCCATTACGTAATCCAATCATTTGAGCAATTACTTTTCCCAATTCCTCAATCTGTACCATTTTAAAATCTCTTTTTAACATGGCTTATTCTATAGTTATACTGATGATCTTTATATCATTCTTCGGACGGTCGTATTTATCCCTTGGTTGAGAGGCTATCTTATCTAATACATCAAAACCTTCAATCAGTTCCCCATATATGGTATATTCACCATCTAAATGATGGGTTCCGCCAACGGTTGTATAGGCTTCCTTTTGCTCTTCGGAAAAGAGCAGATGTCCCGGTGTCCTGCGGAGTACAGAATCTACTTTAGCATTTATTTCAACTGCATATTTATTATACTCTTTAGGATCTGCCGTTTTTAGTGAATCCAATACATCACGCACAGGAGTCAAAAACTCTGCCATTGCTTTTTTCTTGATCGGATTGTTCTTTATACGTTGTAAAGTATCTAATTCGCCCGGACGATATACTTTCCCTTGTACGATAAAGAACTGCGACATATCCGATTTTTTTTGAGGATTGATCTCATCTCCTTGCCGTGGAGCAACCAATGCTCCTTTCTTATGAAAATAATGATCGCGGAACTCAAGCATTATTTCCGCACTACGATCTCCAGAGCCCACACGGGCTCCGGCAGGTGCGTTACGTGAATCAGGCGCACCTCCCTGTATCATAAAATCTTTAATTACACGTGTAAAAAGCGTACCGTTATATTCACCCTTTGTCGCACGGTTAATAAATGTACTGGTATGGTTCGGTACATCCGGATATAGTTTCGCTTTCATTGTTCCAACATTGGTCTTGATAACGGCTATCTTTTCCTGTGCATTTGTCGTATAAATTATTACACTTAAAAAAACTACTATCAGCAAATAATATTTATTCTTCATCAGATCTTTATTTCAGTTTATGCAAATATAATGAAATCTATTTGTTTTTAGCGGCAAACGCAGGTAAGCGTTAAATATTAGTTTCTACAAGTGAAACAGCCAGGAGTACACGTTTACCATACAACCTATTCTTATTCTTACTTGTTATATCATCAAATCATTTAAAAATAAAAGAATATGGAAAATGGAGTAATGATGCAATATTTTGAATGGCATCTGCCCAATGACGGACAATTATGGAATAAATTAAAAGAAGACGCAAAGCATTTACATGATATAGGAGTAACGGCAGTATGGATTCCGCCTGCTTATAAAGCGGATGAACAACAAGATGAGGGCTATGCTACTTACGACTTGTTTGACTTAGGCGAATTTGAACAAAAAGGAACCGTCCGCACGAAATATGGTACGAAGGATGAGTTAAAAGCAATGATTGATGAGCTTCATAAGAATGAGATATCGGTTTATCTGGATACAGTGCTGAATCATAAGGTGGGGGCGGACTTCACTGAGACGTTTATGGCACAGGAAGTCGATCCGAAAAACCGTAACAATATGCTTACTGAACCCTACGAAATACAAGGCTGGACTGGATATAACTTTCCGGGAAGGGAAGGCAAATATTCCGATTTCAATTGGCATTGGTATCATTTCTCCGGAACTGAAATGGATGATAAACAACGTAAAACGGGAATATTCCGGATCGTAGGTGAAAATAAGTATTGGAGCGATGGGGTAGATAGTGAGAATGGAAACTATGATTACCTCTTAGGTAATGATATTGATCTGGATCATCCTGAAGTGGTAAAAGAATTGAATCATTGGGGAACTTGGGTTTCCAAGGAATTAAACCTGGATGGTATGCGCCTGGATGCTATCAAGCACATGAAAGATACTTTCATAAAACAATTCATGGAAACCATACGCAAAGAAAGAGGTGACGAATTCTATGCAGTAGGCGAATATTGGAATGGCGATTTAGGCACGTTGGATGAATATCTGGACAGCGTAGGTAATAAACTAAACCTATTTGATGTTCCGTTACATTATAATTTATATGCAGCCTCCGAACAGGGAGAAAAGTATGATATGACTCACCTGCTCGATAATGCGTTGGTGATCAATAGGCCGACATTAGCCGTTACATTTGTGGATAATCACGACTCACAAAGAGGAAGCTCATTAGAATCACAGGTGAAAGACTGGTTTAAACCGTTAGCTTATGGATTGATCCTGTTAATGGAAAAAGGTTATCCTTGTATATTTTACGGCGATTATTATGGTATAAAGGGAGAGAAATCACCACACCGTTTAATACTGGATATTCTACTGGATGCCCGCCGCAAATATGCTTATGGTGATGTCGAAATCCATTTCGACCATCCCTCTACTGTCGGCTTTGTACGTAAAGGAGACGATGAACATCCTGATTCCGGATTAGCTTTCGTTATGACGAATGGTAAGGACGGAAGCAAAATCATGAACGTAGGAGAACATCGCAAAGGAGAGGTATGGCACGAACTAACAGGCAATCGCAAAGAAGAAATAACGATAGGCGACGATGGAACAGCCGAGTTCCCTGTTTCAGCAGGAAATCTCGCTGTATGGGTAAAGAAGTCCTGATAACTTTACTATTGTCAGCCTTTAGAAGTTATTCTTCAGGTAATTGTCAATGAATTTGACCATTCCGTTGAATTCTTCCGTTTCAAAAAGCCGTGTGAGAAATACGATCTTACCATCTTTGTCGATGATAATATTGCGTGTTACTCCGGCTTTTGGAGCTGTATACAGGGCAAACTTTTCACCTTCCGGATCAAGTGTAATAGGATAAGTCACTTTCATCTTTTCGGCAAATTCAGCAGTTGTTTTCTTATCTTCTTTCAAATCAATCCCGATTAAGGCAAAGTTCGGATTGTTTTTATGTTTGCTCCAGATATCACTTTCGATAAAAGGCATTTCCTTGCGGCATACACCACACCAGCTTGCCGTAAACTGCAACATAACAAGTTTTCCTCTTAATTCCGATAATTGCTTAGTACTTCCATCCAGATATTCAATGGTGAAATCGGGTGCATAATCTCCCACTTTAACTATATAGCCTCGGTCGTCGATAACTTCTTCAGCATTCTCATTTAAGTGGGCGGTAATCTCCGGGTCTTCCTGCACATCCTCTTTAACAACACCGGAGCTTTTTCCTGTATTATTACATGACAACAGGCATAACATTCCTGCCATGATAAGTAATAGACTTTTAAATCCTTTCATACAATGTACTTTTTAAAGCTGCAAGATAAGCAGAAATTGATTTAATGATAATATTTTTTAAAAAAAGTTGATCATTTCGATTCTATGATCATAAACCTTTTTATTTTACAGCAGTCTATATATTATAAAGATACAACCTATTTGTTAGTTCCGGCTATTTACCATATCATTACAGAAATCTTTAATTTATTTATTTAATCCAATAATCATATAAAACACATACCCCATGAAAACAGATACTTATACAAAAATCCTTTTGACAGTTATTGCATTATGCTTAAGTTTTAATGTCTTACGAGATATTAAAATTATTCCGAATGTCTATGCAGATTCTTCCCAGAGTTCGTCAGTATTACCAAATACCCCATCTTTGAATCTGCTTAAAGCCAATGAAGATGGAAGTCTGAATGTCCGTTTGATGTCTTCAGATATAATAAAAGTAGAACCTGCATCAGGAGCTCGTTTTACGGTTGAACCAAGTTATAGTGCAGAATTTAAAGTGAAAACCAGCTCAAATGTTATGGAAGTAAAACCTGCTTATGGTGCATGTTTTACTATAGAACCGAGTTCAAACGCTCGCTTTTCAGTTGAACCGACCTCATCTGCAAAATTTGAGGTAGAGAATAGCCAATATCGGCCATTGTATGTAAAACAAACCGGATCATCTACTTCCAATTATGAAGTGTTAACTTCATCCTCTACTTTTGCTTATCCTAACCCTGCTAATAGTAAAATAACTATTTCCTATAATACTTTTTCAACAAATGAATATATGACTATTTGTAGTATGGATGGAAAGGTTATGGATTATCTTTTGCTAGATCCTTCTATGAATGAGCTTGTCGTTGACTTGTCTCGCTACACACCTGGTATCTATATCTATAATTTTAATGGAAATGGAGGAAAGTTTGTTGTGAAGAAATAGATTCAAACGTGGAGATACCGGAATAAGAAATTTTAGGAATAATAGCTTCAATCAGATTTTAGAGCTTCAATTGTGATAAATAAAAATTGCCCGTTAGCTTTTTTAATTGCTTAACGGGCAAAATTACATTAGTGGTTATTTATAAGTATGATAAATCAATATTTTACAAATTTATCATAGTATACTTTTCCTTTTACTTGTGCTTGAATAATGTAGGCTCCGGAAGGAATGAAGCTTACATCTACCGTTGACATCGACTGCCAGTTGTTTATTAAACCTCCGTGGATAGAATAGATTTTTACCTGTTCTACCGGGTAATCGCTGCTGATATTTATTTGTTGGTTGGAGGCTAAATAGTAAATTTTAACAGCTTGTTTACTGATGGATTCATTGCTTGACGGGTTGGATTTTGTTGTAAACAATCTGAAAGAGTGGGGTTGGAGCGTTACCGGATTGTTTTTAGTTGCTTCGGTAACGTTGACAGTTTCTCCGGTAAATAGCTCTTCCCATGTACCTGTTGAGGTGAATCCGGCAGGCATTTCGATGGCTGTTTCGACGAAATTACCCAATAACACTAATTCTTTATCATCATGTGTTAAGCGGATAGTTCTTCCGTTATCCCAGTTAGAACTGGTTGTCTGCATGGTAATGTTAGTTGGTGATGAGAATAGTTCCGGATTGTCTGTGCGGAAGTTTATTAATGTACTGTAAGTATCGTACAATTCTTTCCTGTCGGGATCATCATAATATTCCCATAAAACAGGTTTCTTGCCTGTACGTCCATTCTCGTCTATAGAGATATCGTATCCTAATTCGCCGAACTGCCAGATCATTTTAGGGCCTGGTGTACAGAAAAGGAAAGCAGAGCCTAAAGCTGCACGTTTCATACGCAAAGCATTATCTGTTTTCATAGCCCAATTACCATACGTTTTAGCTTTGTACATGGTGCGTTCTTCATCATGGCTTTCTGCATAAGTTATTAAAGCGGGGATATCCCAGCCTCTTTTTGAATAACTTCCCCCTGAGATATCATTTTG
>DAMCDT010000189.1:0-7702 GCA_032058265.1 Tannerellaceae bacterium | reverse complement strand
AGCAAATTAACTTACCGCAGTTAGTTAATGAAGTACGAATTGATTTAACAGACAAATTGATTGAAAATAAAATCAAATTACATATCTCAATAAAGAATGATACCATCATTCCCGGAAATTATACGTTACTCTATTCCATATTCCGTAACCTCATTGATAACTCTATCAGCTATGCCGGTCAAGGTATAGATATTTATATCGATAACTATATAGAGGATGAAAATTACCTTTACTTCTTATATTATGACACCGGAGTGGGTGTAAGCAACGAACATCTGGCTCGTTTGTTTGAACGTTTTTATCGTGTAAACGAAGGAAGGACACGTGAAACGGGTGGCTCCGGCTTAGGTTTGTCAATTGTTAAGAATGCTGTATTATTCCATCAGGGAGATATACAGGTGAAGAATCATGCAGAAGGAGGTTTAGAATTCCATTTTACACTGAAAAAAAGCAAATAAAGAATACGGAGGCACGGAGACACAGAATGGTTTATTCAAAGAGAAAAAAACTCTCTGTGCCTCCGTGTCTCCGTGTTATAATAATTTATTTTCGGACTAGTGAAAAACACCTTTATTGTACATCGATTTCGTTGCCACTGGCAAAATCTCCGCGTTTTATTTGTCTTGGACCTACTCCTTTGTTAGCAGGGTCATAAATATAATCATACGTCTTTTCACTACCATCCTGTTCCTTTACATGAATTGTTAAGTCGATTCTGTTTGAAGTCGCTGCCGGTTGAATAACTAAAGAAGTTAAGCTGAATGATGCGATTCCCTTAAATCTATACGTGTTTGCATCACCATAAGAGTTGTGCCTTAATTCTAAATGCACTCTGTTGTCATTATATTCTTTAGAATTATCTTTTACCAGATTGATAAAGTGCCTTTTATTATATCCACCATAATAAAATTCAACGTTTAAAAAGTCACCCCCTACCCACATATCATTAATTCCGATGGGATCATTCCCAATACTATCCTGAGTCGCAGGGGTTATATTATAAATACTTTTGGTTAAAACATTGTATGCGTCATTCAGTTTTACATCATGTTGATAAGGGCTTCCTGCCGGTTTATCATTTAAAATAGTGTAATCTGCTATGATACGTTGTCCGTTCTGAGGCCTGTAATTTATAAAATTACTGGCGGCAGTCCACAAGAGGTCATTGTTATCCAGCCTCAAATAAAAAGCATTTTCATTATTGGGATTTTCCACGGTAGCCATACTTACCCAAAACTTGTCCAGAGAGTATCCGTCATCATCACTACACGACATCAGGGCAAATGCAGGTAACAAAAATATCAAAGCATATTTTTTCATTTTTAAACTCCTCCATTTTTTAAATTAATATGAAATATGGAGAAATAACAACATCCAATTGTGTTTTGTTCAACTATTTGATTCATGATATTCCTTTAACCAAACGAAATAAGTTCGATTGAATGCTCAATGCCGAAATAGCAAAATGACAATCTGACAGAATGATAATTTAACTATTAAATAAAATCCTTCTCTGACCCTGGATATGGAGTTTGTTATAAATATTGCCGGCATTTGATAGTTGGAAAATACAAATAGACAAAAAGTCAAGCCCTCTTAGTCTCCCCTGAAGGTGAAAACAATATAATTCTAACAAAAATCCCCCTTTAGAGGATTGATAGGTGTATTTTTGCTTTTTGTGTTTTGTTCCTGCTTTTCTTTGTTATAAATGTTAAAATGCAAATATCGAAACATATTTTTCCGCTATTTTGCAATTTACGGAACAAAATATCATGCTTTTAACTAAAATACCATAGTGTTTTAGTAAAACTATCCTGATCTTTTATAAAAATAGTCCCAATGTTTTCCCAAAATGATCCCAATGTTTTATAAGATTCATTGAGATCTTTTTTAAAAAGGGGTTAATTCTTGTTTTATTAGCTGCTGATTGCCTGAAATGAAAGTTAGTAAAAAACGGCGATTTATTAAATTATGCCACCATATTAACTGTTTTATTATCAATTTGCAAATTAATCCCGACTGCTATTTTTTTCTATATTGGTTTCATTAAAGCTCAGAAATCAAGCATTAATTGTTCGGGAATAAGGGTAAATGTTTTGCGGTGGTAAGGAGTAATACCATATTGTTTGATGGCCATGCGATGCACTTTCGTTGGGTAACCTTTATTTTGTTTCCATTGATAATAAGGATAATTTTTATCTAATTCCTCCATATAATCGTCACGGTATGTTTTGGCTAAAACTTGATGCGGCAGCAATGCTCAAATATTTACCATCTCCTTTAATAACGGTTGTATGAGGAATGTCCGGATAAGCTGTAAAACGATTTCCATCGATTAAGAGATGATCGGGAACAATTTTTAATTGGTCAATGGCGCGGTGCATGGCAAGAAAAGAGGCATTCAATATATTGATCTTGTCTATTTCTTCCGGAGTGACTATGCCTACAGCCCAGGCAACAGCCTCTTGCTCTATGACAGATCGTAAGGTATATCGTTTTTTTTCGCTTAACTGTTTACTATCGTTTAAAACATCATTCCGATAATCAGGAGGAAAGATAACAGCCGCTGCAAATACCGATCCGGCAAGACATCCCCGTCCAGCTTCATCACAGCCGGCTTCGATACGATTAGCATCTAAACACGATAACAGCATTAAATTTTCTTTTTTAAAATATAAGGGCGTAATATATACCAGCAAACAAGTGTCGCAGCCATAACTCCCAGGGTATTTGCCATAAAGTCAAGCCAATCACCGCCACGATATGTTGTCAGATATTCCTGCCCTAATTCTATCAATCCGCTGAAAAGTATGGGGCAGACCACGGCACCAATCACCGCATGCCTGACATTCATATTATCTTTCTTATGATTCCGGAAGAATTCAAGCCATAATACTCCCGACAGTCCGGCATACATCAAAAAATGAACAACTTTATCCAATTCGGGAAATTTAGGAATATCCAATGATGGCGGTTTAAAGAACGAAAGATAAATTACTACCAGTATCAAAGCGATTGAAAAAGGGTATTTTTTAATATAGTAGAGCATATATTATTGGTTTCAGAACATAGTTTTAACACGTTGCACTCCTTCTATAAACGTATCAATTTCTTCTTTAGTATTATAAAAAGAGAAAGATGCACGGATAGTTCCTTCGATACCTAATACTTTCATTAACGGTTGTGCACAATGATGGCCTGTCCGGACCGCTATACCCAAACGGTCTAATAACATTCCCATATCATAATGATGTATTTCGCCTATCAGGAAAGAGAGTACACTGCTTTTGTCAGCCGCCTGACCATATATATGTGCGCCATCTATCTCTTGAAGCTTTTCCGTAGCGTACCGTAGCAACTCATGTTCATAAGCGGCAATGTTTTCAATTCCCAAATTATTAACATATCGTAATGCTTCCGCTAATGCGGTACTACCTATATAGTCAGGCGTACCTGCTTCGAATTTAAAAGGTAATTCATTGAATACCGTTTTCTCGAAGGTAACTGTCGCGATCATTTCTCCCCCACCCTGGTAAGGAGGTAATTTGTCTAACCAATCTTCTTTCCCATATAATATTCCTATCCCTGTCGGGCCATAGACTTTGTGTCCGGAGAAGACATAAAAGTCTGCATCCAACGCGTGAACATCCACTTTTGTATGAGGAACAGATTGGGCGCCGTCTAATAAGACAGGCACACCTTGTTCGTGGGCAATCTTTATGATCTCCTCGACAGGATTTACCGTACCCAGCACATTGGAAATATGTGTTACAGATACCAGTTTGGTTCGTTCGGAAAAGAGATTCCGGTAATCATCCATTAAAAATTCACCCTTTTCATTGATAGGTATAACCTTGATGGCAATTCCCTTCTTTGCTGCCTGTATTTGCCAGGGGACAATATTCGAATGATGTTCCATTTCCGAGATAATCACCTCATCGCCCGGCTCCATATATTCGTCTGTAAAGCTGGAAGCGACCAGATTGATGGCTTCAGTAGTTCCACGCGTAAAAATAATTTCATTGGGAGCTTTGGCATTCAGGAACTGTTGTACTGTACGGCGAGCCTCTTCATGGGCTTCCGTTGCTGCCTGGCTTAGAAAATGAACTCCTCTATGGATATTAGCATTTACATTATAATATCCATTCTCTATTCTCTCCACGACCACACGGGGTTTCTGCGTAGTAGCCGCATTATCAAAGTAAATAAGCGGTTTATTATAAACTGAATGGCTTAATATGGGGAAATCCTGACGGATAGCTTGTATATCTAACATAATCTTTGGCTTTTATTGCAATAACAAAAGTCAAAGATACGATGTTTATTTTATTATGATTGTTTATTGGTTCAAATTCATCCATGCACAAAGTAATGGGTTAATATAGTTACAAATTGCAAACGATTGCGCCTATAAGTTTGTTATTTAAAGAAAACGCGTACACATCTTGTATGATATTCATTTACATTTGTAATTGCTATCCAATGTTTACACATAATACATAATATATCATGAACAGACAATTTATTCTTTGCCTATTGATGGCACTTTTCCTTCCCACATTACTCTCGGCAAATACAATTAAAGTCGAACCGGGATTCTGGTGGAGCGATATGAAAAACCCGGAGTTACAACTGATGGTTTATGGGAAAGATATCTCGTCTTACCGTCCTACCGTCGACTATCCCGGCGTTTACCTTAAAAGTTCGGTTAGCCTTGAAAGCCCGAATTATCTTCTTATTTACCTGGACATTGCCAATGCGAAACCTGGCAAATTCAATATTACGTTTACAAACGGCAAGAAGAAAATTAATCACTCTTATGAATTAAAAGCGCGCAAGGCGGGTGCTTCAGAAATAAAGGGTTTCGATGCTTCCGACGTTTTATACCTGATCATGCCTGACCGTTTTGCAAATGGCGACCCATCCAATGATAATATTCCGATGCGAATGCCTTATCAGGTGAATCGTAACGAGCAAGGCGCCCGTCATGGTGGTGATCTGGCCGGAATAGAGAAACATCTTGATTATATTGAAGACCTGGGAGTAACTGCTATTTGGTTGAATCCGGTATTGGAAAACGATATGGAAGGTGGTTCTTATCATGGATATGCTACTACGGATTATTATAAAGTAGATCCACGTTTCGGTACAAACGAAGATTACGTTAGATTGATTGATAAAACACATCAGAAAGGAATGAAAGTTGTTATGGATATGATCTTTAATCATTGTGGTAGCGATCATCCCTGGATGAAAGATATACCAAGCCATGACTGGTTCAATAATCTTGACAATTATGTGCAGACAAATCATGCGAAAGAAGCTTATCTGGACCCGTACGTTTCTGAATACGACTTTAATACGTTAGTAGATGGTTGGTTTGTCCCTACTATGCCTGATTTGAATCAGAAGAATCCACATGTGGCAAAGTATCTTATCCAGAATTCAATCTGGTGGATCGAATATAGTGGAGTAGACGGCATTCGTCAGGATACTTATCCTTATGCCGATTACGATATGATGATTGACTGGTGTAATGCTGTTAATACAGAATATCCCGATTATAATATTGTGGGCGAAGCCTGGATGAATTATACGATCGGTTCTGCATACTGGCAAAAAGGAAGTAAACTGAATCCGGGTAAAGATACTCAGTTAAAATCAGTTATGGACTTTAAATTGATGTCTCTTACCCACCGTGCTTTTGAAGAAGAAACAGGCTGGAGCGGCGGTTTGTATTCTATCTATGAACATCTTTGTTATGACTATGTCTATGCAGATATTTCAAACGTTTTGCGTTTTCTTGATAATCATGATACAGACCGTTTCCTTAATAAAATGCCGGATAACCTGAACGCTTTCAAACAAGGTATTGCTTTATTGCTTACTATACCCGGTACTCCTCAAATATATTATGGCACCGAGTTATTGATGCATGGTACAAAAGAAAAGGGAGATGGATTCATCCGTTTAGACGTTCCAGGCGGATGGCCCGGCGATGAAGTCAATCAATTCGAACCTTCCGGTAGAACAGCCATGCAGAATGAAGCGTGGAATTATCTGCAAAATCTTTTAAAATGGCGCAAGGGTAACGATGTGATTGCAAAAGGAAAAATGAAACATTTTGCTATTAATCAAGGAGTATATGTTTACGAACGGAGCCTGAACGGCAAAAGCGTTCTCGTTATAATGAACGGATCAAGTAAAGAAGTTAACCTTCCTCTGGATAGATACGCGGAAGTGTTGCACGGAAAAACAAGCGGAAGAGACGTTATTACAAAACGTACCGTATCATTGGACAAGGAAGTGAAACTTTCTCCAAGAGAAGTGTTGGTAATGGAAATGTAATCCTTACCTGAAATAATATTATATCAATACGGAGACATGGGGAATAATTTAAACCCTGTGTCTCCGTATTAATATAGATTACTATATATAATATTACTATAAATAATAGTAACTTGCATACTGAAAATGTGTGATTGACATGACAAAGCAAATAGAATTTTCTCTTCCGTCTTATTCTTATGGATTTCATTTGGTGACTCCCCAGATAGTATCCCAACTCGGCGAGTTGCCCGAATCCGGTTTACTGCATCTTTTTATTAAACATACATCCGCAGGATTGACGATCAATGAAAACGCAGATTCGTCTGTACTGGAAGATTTTAAAACGTTCTTTTCAGACTGGATTCCTGAAAATTACCCTAAGTTTGAACATACATACGAAGGAAAAGATGATATGCCCGCTCACATTAAAGCCTCTACAGTAGGACAATCCGTTAACATCCCTATTACAAACGGGCGGTTGAATATGGGAACATGGCAGGGAATTTATCTCTGTGAGTTCAGATATTCGGGAGGAAGACGAAAGATTGTAGCTACAATTATTTCGTAAATTTGCATGATGAATATCCTTACGGTATGCTAAGTAAAACAAGAGGAATCGTACTCCATTCTATTCCGTACAATGATACATATTCAATTATATATGTATATACGGAAGTATTCGGGCGATCTTCCTATCTGGTTGCACGCAGCAGAGGAAAGAAAAGCAATGTATCGAAAGCACTATTCATGCCCCTTTCCGCCATAGAAATGGAGGTCGAGCATAAAAACAAGCGTGATCTGCACCGCGTCCGTGAAACCAAACTATGTTATCCGCTGACTCAATTATTCTGTGACCCTGTAAAGAACGTAGTAGCTTTATTCCTGGCAGAAGTTCTATACCGGGTGGTTAAAGATACGGAACCTGATTTACGCCTCTTCGACTACTTGTATCGATCCATTCATATATTGGAATTTTCGGAAAAAGGGGTTGCTAATTTCCATATTGTTTTCCTGTTGCATCTACTTAATTATTTAGGTATCTATCCAAATATTGAGTCTTATACGGAAGGCGCTTACTTCGATATGCAAAACGGAGTCTTTACATTACAACCTCCATTACACCGCAACTATTTGAACAGGGAGGAAAGTATTGTCTTTGCCCGGTTGTTTAAGATCAGTTATGAGAATATGTCCTTGTATAGTTTCTCCCGCCAGGAAAGAGTAAACATCATAAACCTTATCCTCTCCTATTATCGTCTGCACCTGCCCGATATACCCGAAATAAAATCAATCGATATCCTACGGAGTCTTTTTGAATAATGAGTTTACCCCGCAATTACTTGGCGATATCCCAAAAAGATTATACTTTTGC
>DAMCDT010000188.1:0-7726 GCA_032058265.1 Tannerellaceae bacterium | reverse complement strand
AAAAATAAAGCAATATTTTTTTCCAGTTGGAATAGGGAATTTTAATATTTTCCCTGTCTTTATACATAGATAGCGAGAAATAGATGAAAAGAAGGATAATACTGTGTCGATGAAACAGGAAGCTGCGGCTTCAACAGTGTCATAGCTTCTGTGCATGCCGATGGAGAAAAAGATTACAGTCAACCCATTGCTGAAAAGGTTGAAAGGTTGTGGAGATGAGCGGGATTTCAAATTGTTGTATAATCTATTATATGACAAGTTTTTCCGTATAGCTATTTATTTCTTAAAAAAGGAAGACCGGGCACAGGAAGTTGTATCCGATGTCTTCCTTTCGTTATGGAACAAACGCGAAGAATTGCCCCGGATCACAAACTTTGAAAGCTATTGCTTTATCCTATTGAAAAACGCTTCCCTGAATTACCTCGAAAAACATAACAGGGAAACCGAACCGCTGACCGAAGCAACCGATACGAACCATTCCGGCGAAACCCCCGAAAGTATCCTGATGAATGACGAACTGCTACAGATATATGTAGATGCTATAGAAGAACTCGCGCCCCGTTGCCGTGAAGTGTTTATACGCGTAAAAGAACAGGGATTCAGTTACAAAGAGACTGCCGCGCAACTCGGTATCAGTGTGAAAACCGTTGACGCCCAGTTGCAAAAGGCGCTTCAATCCATAAAAGAAAAAATAAGAGACTATTTTTCCTGATTCAGATAGGGAACTTTTTTATTTCTCCTGTCTTTATAGACAAAAGCGAGGAATATGAAACAAAAGAACTTATCCGAAGACGACCTGGACAAACTGTTCACTCATTTGTCGGAATCCGTCAAAGGCCCAACGGGAAAATACACCGCCGGCGAAACCTACCCGGACGTAGGGAAAAAGATATTTCCGGAAACAACCCGGCGCTTCCCATTATTCAGATATGCCGCGGCCGCCTCTATCGTTCTGCTGGTTTCCCTGTCCGCCTATTTCTATATGGAAAGCCAGCCCGAGCTGATACTGGCCGCCACGACCGACCATTTGCAGGAAGTGATCCTGCCGGACGGAAGCCGCGTAACGTTGAACCATTACAGCCGTCTGGAATATCCATCGAAGTTCGACAAAGAAAAGCGCAATGTGACACTATCGGGCGAAGCCTATTTCGATGTCGCCAGGGACACATCTCACCCCTTTATAGTGAATGTCGATAAATTGAACATAGAAGTACTGGGAACACAGTTCAATGTACAATCCTATCCCGCCGACGCGTATGTGAAGACTACCCTTCTGGAAGGCTCGGTAGCCGTAAGTAACACCCTGAATGACAACATCACCATTCTGCAACCCAACGAATCCGCCATTTTCAGCAAAGAAACCGGAAGCCTGGATAAAAGAACGGAGACGGCAGCTGTGGATGAAATATCCTGGCGTGAAGGCAAACTTATCTTCAACGATAAGACCTTACAGGAAATTACGGAAGACCTATCCAACTACTTCAACCGCAAGATTGAGATAAACAGCCAGCCCCTGAAAGCATACAAACTCACTGCCTGGTTCGAGCACGGCGAAACCCTGGAAGAAATATTAAATATCCTCCAACTGGCCGCTGGTTTCAACTGGCACGACGAGAACAGCACAATAACAATATCCTTCTATATTAATTAAAACATGTATGAAACGAATAATAACTTTACTATTAGGCATTATCATCATCCATTCATTATCCGCCCAGTCTCCGGACGACAAAATCACCCTGGAAATAAAAAAAGGAAACCTCAAAGACGTGATTTCCCAGATAGAGAAACTAACGGGCTACAGGGTTGTCTACGGACAGGACGTACAACTCAGGTCGCCCGTTACCATCCGCGTAAAAGACCGGCCCCTCAGCGATGTATTAAAAGAAGCTTTCAAAAACCAGGGAATAGATTTCGAGATACAAACCTCGCACATCATCCTGAAAAAACAATCCACGGCGGATAAACCGGTCGCCAGACGGCGATACACAGTCAGCGGATATATCACCGATGAAGTAAGCGGCGAAACACTCATCGGTGCCAATATATACACTTCATCCGGAGGAGAAGGCACTTTCGCCAATGAGTACGGTTTTTACAGCCTTACCATTCCCGAAGGAAATACCACCTTGCGTTACTCCTATGTCGGCTATGAATCGAAAGAAATGGATATCCAGCTGGCCGGGAACGTAGAACAGAACATAAAACTTACTCCCAACAAAGAGTTGCAGGAAGTAGTGATTTACGGAAACAGATCGGAAACAGGGATTAATGCAACGCAAATGGGTGCGCTGGATATTCCTTTGGATATAATGAAAACAACTCCTTCACTTTTAGGAGAAGCAGATGTGATGAAGACCATACAAATGATGCCCGGTGTACAAGCCGGAACAGAAGGAAGTGCCGGAGTATATGTTAGAGGCGGCGGTGTGGATGAAAATCTGGTTCTTCTCGATGGAGTGCCTCTCTATAATGTAGACCACCTGTTTGGTTTCTTTTCTGTCTTTACCCCCGAGGCCATAAAGAAAGTGAGCCTCTTTAAAGGAAGCTTCCCCGCACGGTTTGGAGGACGGTTATCGTCCGTTATCGATGTCCGCACCAACAACGGGGATATGAATAAATACCACGGGACAATAGGGATCGGGCTTTTATCCAGTAAATTACAATTGGAAGGGCCTATCATAAAAGACCGCACCTCCTTTAATATATCAGGAAGGCGTTCCTATCTGGATTTGCTTGCAAAGCCTTTTGTGGATAAAAATCAGAAATTCAACTATTATTTTTACGACCTGAATGCAAAGATTAACCATCGTTTCAACGACCGGAGCCGGTTGTTTATCAGCGTCTACAACGGGAAAGACAAAATGATGACCAGCCATACAGATGGTGATAAAGATATTTCTTTGTCGGAAGACCGTTCCGACCTGCATTGGGGCAATCTACTCGCTGCCGGTCGGTGGAACTATCAATTGAGTTCGAAGCTTTTCAGTAATACGACCGTAGCATATACATACTATAAATTCAATCTCAATCAAAAATATCTGGAAAATTCGACTCCAGGGAAATATGGAAACGATTATAGTTCGGATTATTCTTCGGGGATCAAAGATTTAGCATTCAATGTCGACTTCGACTACCACCCCCTGCCCAACCATCATATAAAATTCGGAGGAGGTTACCTCAACCATCATTTCAAACCCGAAGTCCAAAGCTCCCGGATGAAATATAATGACGACGGGGCGTTGATAGATTCCACCTATACCAGTATGGGAGACTCCCGTACAAGGGCTCACGAAGGCAACGTATATGTCGAAGACAATATGATTATCGGCAATCGTTTTAGTGCCAACCTGGGATTTCATCTATCCCTGTTTAATGTGGAAAATAAAACCTATACCTCCTTTCAACCAAGATTATCCGCACGCTATCAGTTAACCGATAATATGGCCCTGAAAGCTTCCTACACAAAGATGAGCCAGTATATCCATCTTCTGTCCAGCTATACCATCACCATGCCCACCGACCTCTGGGTTCCCGCCACAGCCAATATAAAACCCATGCAGGCAAACCAGTTTTCAATCGGAGGATATTACACCGGATTTAAAGACTTTGAACTCTCAGTCGAAGCCTATTATAAGAATATGCACAACGTACTCGAGTACAAAGACGGCGCCTCTTTCTTCGGCTCATCCTATAATTGGGAAAGCAAAGTGGAAACGGGCAAAGGACATGCTATGGGAATAGAATTTATGGTTCAGAAGAAAGTGGGAAAAACCACCGGATGGCTGGCTTATACACTGGCAAAGAGCGACCGTAAATTTGCAAAAGACGGGATAAACAACGGAAAACGTTTTCCATACCGCTACGACCGCAGGCACCATATCAATGCGGTGGTTAACCATAAATTTTCCGAAAAAATAGATATAGGTGCTACGTGGGAGTTTTACACCGGAGGCACAACTACGCTGGCAGAAGAAAAAACATTCCTTATCATACCCGGCCAGGAGCCGGGGTGGATTCCCGGAGCACAGGCTAACTATATAGAAAACAGGAATAACTACCGTATGCCTGCCAGTCATCGCCTGAATCTGGGTATTAATTTTAATAAGAAAACAAAACATGGACTGAGGACATGGAATATCGGTATTTACAACGTTTATAATGCCATGAACCCTACATTTATTTACCGGACGACAAAACAAAATCCCAACGGATATGCCGGAGATGAGAAAACAATTTTGAAAAAAGTAACTATCCTGCCGATTATCCCTTCGGTATCATACATCTATAAATTCTGAAACAAAAAATCACGTATGAAAAAGAATATATATATCCTGATAATCCTGTTAATTACAGTTTCATGTGAGAACGAGCTTCCGTTCAATGTGAAGGACAATCCTCCCAAATTGATTCTGAACGCATTTCTTGATGCAGATAAAGAATACAATGATATAATACTGGGCGTTACGGCGCGCGACCGTGCTATCATTGTAGAGAAAGCATCGGTCGATGTGTATGTAAACGGAGAATTAAAAGACCAAATAGCAGAACCTTATTCCGTCCCGAATCCCTATGGCGTAAAAGATATAAGGTATAAAACAAACGTAAAGTTAAAACCTGACGATGTAGTAAAAGTAGAAGCCCGGACTGATGACGGGAAATACCACGTATGGTCGGAAGTAATTGTACCCAGACCCATCTCAATAGAAAACATCGATACAACAACGATCACCAAAAAATGGTGGAATAATTTCGATAAATTCCTGCGGGTAAGAACAACATTCACCGATGATGGGCGGCCGGCAAACTATTACAGGATTGCGATAACCATATATGCTGAGATCGAAGCAAAAAGCATAGAAACGGGTATAGATACCTTAGTAAATATGTCGACTAAATACCCGCTCCTTATCAATGAAGATATTGTACTTACAGATGGACGCCCTTTCATAGATAATGACGATGACGATATATTGCCACAGATCGAGAATCTATGGGGAATATTTGATAACTCACGCATAAATGGTACATATACAATGATAACAGGTGTACGAGTACCTTATGTACTCTTTGAAAAAGGCTACGAATACCTTAACGGCCAGTATGAACAAATTAGATACGAGCAAATTAATAAAGTCCGGGTAAAAGTAAGATTACAACTTATGAGCATCACAAGAATGCAATTTCTATATCTGAAAGCGCTCAACATCTATGATTCGGTCGATTACGATGATTTCTTTAACCTGCCTGTAAAGCTACCTTCTAACATAGAAGACGGCACGGGAATATTCGGGGTCAGTATCGGCGATCAGGCCATTATTGACCTGGGAGAATATATACCTCAAAATACAACGGAATGAGTAGAAGCAAAAAATACATCATTTTAATCATATTATATATTGGATTAGCTTTATCTTGCGATCGGGATAACAAGGTCGCTATGCTATTAGCACAGATTGATTCTGAAATGGACACAAATCCTGAAAATGCGTTATCGACTTTAAAATCCATTTTTTCAACAACTGAAATGAGTGATGAAGATTTTGCTTATTATGCAATCCTTAATGCAGCCGCAACCGACAAAAACAAGGGTTCCCTTATGTCCTGTGATTCATTATTGAATCATGCATTAATTTATTATGAAGATAACAGGATTGAAAAGGCTCGAGTATTATTGTATAAAGGAAGACTGGAAGATGAAATAGTCAACAGGAAAGAAGCCGTAAAGAATTATCATGACGCATTAACGATACTTGATAAATATCCCGATGAAAGAAAAATCAGAAAACTTGTTTATAGCTCTTTGGGACGTTCCTATCTTGATGCAGGGTTATATGATGAAGCCAGGAGCATCTATATAAAAATGAAACAGTTTTATGAACTCGAAAAAGATAAATCCTCCCTGTACAATAACTTAAGTTTTATCTATTTAATCGACGGCAAAAATGACTCAACGTTGATTTTACAGCATAAAGCAATTGATAATGCCATAGCAGCTAAAGAGCCGGAATTGATTGTAACTTCGAAATACAATATGAGCCTGTATTTTTCCGAACTTCAACAACCTGACTCCGCGTTCTTTTACGCACAGGATTTATTGAATGACATCACTCCTCAGATTAAGGATAAAAGTATGGTGTTCCATAATCTTGGAATCTTGTTTAATGAAAAAGAAGAATATGATTCGGCAAGATATTTCCTTGAGAAATCCCTACTTACCACCAACCTTGAATACAAAAGCTATAGCCTGAAAGAGTTATATCAGATAGAAAAAAAAACCGGAAACCATGAAAAAGCCACAGGATATCTTGAAGAATACGTATTAATTACAGATTCATTACAGGAAAACGAACAGGCATCCGAAATACAGCAATTGGTGTATAAACACAATACCTCCATCAGGATAGCGGAAGAGCAAATAAAAAGTAAGCGAATACTGACCGGAGTCGTGACTGGATTTATAATAATCTGTTTTATAATGATAATCTTATATCAGAACCGTATCAACAGGAAAAAACAACAACAACTTCTATATCAGGTATCTTTAGAAAAAGCACAGCAGAAATTAACTGCATTGCAAAGTACGATTGACGATAATATGGCAATGATAAATTATCTGCAACATGAATATAACTATCTGCAACAAGGACAAAGTGAAAAGGAGAAGCAGATAAATGAAAGAGAACGAACTATTGAACAGTTGAAAGAAGAGAAATACCGGTTACGCAACTGGTTATTCGGGCAAAGTGATATATATAAAAAGATCATTACCCTTTCCAGCTGGAAAGTTTCTGACAGAAAACAAATGAAAGTATTAAGTACAGAAGATCAGAAGAAATTGAAAAACGTATTATTCGATATATATGCTGAATATATAAATACCCTCAAGTCAGAATATCCCAGATTAACGGATAGCGACTTATTACTACTATGCCTCCAAGAAACATCACTTGATTCTTTATCTATTGCCATCTGCTTCGGGTACACAAATACCCATCCGATCAATCAGAGAAAACTACGGATCAGAGAAAAAATGAAGTTTGACGATACAAAATGTGACACCTGATGATTTTAAATTGCTGATAATTAAATATTTGTTATTTTTGATTGTGACAGGCAAAATAAACGTTTCATTATTTTTTGTAATAACTTTGCACATGAAAAAATAAATAATCACTAAATTTTAAATTAATGAACTATTTAAACTATTGCTTTATTTTTATCTGTACGAGTCTTTTTATCTCATGCGACAAAGGGAATAATGTAGACATGCCTGACCCGGAACCGTGGTATATGGGTTATTTTGAAGGTACGATAAACGGCATTTCCGTTTCCATTAAAAATACCGGAGACACGGATCGTCCTATCAAACCTTATACCTATATTATACACCCGGATGGCATTGAGGAATACGGTTGGGCAGTTCCCGTTAATGATCTATGGTTAGATATAATGTTAACCCCATTGACAGAAGGACAACACACAATAACAAACGGCGATATAGCCAATGGAATAGAATATAGTCACATTATAAAAGATATGAATAAAGAGACAGAAAAAATTTACTATCCCGATAAAGAATCTTTTAATATAACAATAAAAAGTAAAAAGTTTAAGCCTAATTCAGCATTTCCATATCTCGAAGGAACAATGAGCGGGATATTTTGTAATATCAACGATCCAAATGATCAGATAACCCTGAAAGATGTAAAATTCGGAATACATT
>DAMCDT010000187.1:5408-7740 GCA_032058265.1 Tannerellaceae bacterium | reverse complement strand
AATATTTCACTTTATCCACTGTACAATTTATCGGCTTTATATTAGGTGAGTGTAATATATTGTCAATTCTAAACCAAAAGAAATTTTGATTATAAGTGATTCCCAGCCCTCTACCCGACTCCGCGAACGCATCCAATAAAGGGCCTTGTATCTTACGATGTGCATAAGACACCGGCGTGTCGTTGAAATCACCGCAAACCAATGTATAATCGGTTTCAATCTTACTGATCTCATCTGCGATAACCCTTGCCTGATTAGCCCTGATTAAGAAAGCAGGGCCTAACTTTTGTTGTATCGTTCCCCTCAGTCCGTCAAATGTTTCCGGCCCGACACTTTTAATGAAATCGGAATACCGGCTTTTATCTTCCATAGTTAGTTTAAAAGACTCCAGGTGATTATTTATTAAGGTAAGGGATTTACCGTTGATGTCTATCTCATGGATGGAAGAACCGTTGCTGAAACTATCATATTCTATCTGGCGGGAGTTGGATATGGGATATTTGGAATAGACGGCTAATCCCCAGTTCGAACTCCTCAACTTTATAATAGAACGGTAAGGATACATGTTCAAGGCTTTGTTCAATGTTGCAGCAGACAGGTGTTCCTTTGAATTCCGTACAAAGTATTCCTGCATACAGACAATGTCTGCTCCTGAGTCTGCTATATATTGAACAATCTTATTGGGTGTATCGTCTGTATGTTCTTTGTAAGCAAACCCCATCACATTATATGTCAGCACTTTTATAACGTCTTCGGGAACAGGATTTTTCTTAAAATGAAAAGGAAAATAACTCCTGACAGCTCCCCAGGAGATAACGATGGAAACCACCCCGATCAAAAGAAATTTCCATTTACCAACCAGCAACCAATAAATAATAAAACAAAGATTTATAACAAACAGGAAAGGGAATATCATTCCTAAGTACGAAAAAAATAAACTCTTATCAGGTGGTATCCTATCTGAATAGGCAGATAATATAAAGCCAACGGCAACAAAAATATTCGCTACGATTAATAGAAAATGAAATATATTCTTTATTACTTTAAATCCCATGCCCGTTTTTCTCTATTTCTTACTGGCATCAAAAAGTTTTTTCTTTTCTTCAGATGAAAGGCTTTCGTAGCCCGATCGTTTTAGTTTATCCAAGATAGCATCCAAACTTTCACTCTCCCTGTGTTTACGTGCGTTATAATCATAATCGGATTCAGCACGTTTATAAGTAACCGTCATTTTAGGCTTACGCTTTCCAATATTAACAATTTTATCGATTAAGCGGTTCATCGGAGCTGTTAAATCTTTTCCTTTCTGTATTCTCGATGCAAACCAAATACCGAACAACGCACCTCCTATATGTGCTATATGACCTCCTGCGTTACCGGATGTCATGGCTAATAGGTCTATTATTAATGTAAAAAGAGCGAGATATATCAACTTAATCCTTCCTATAAACAATAAGCCGATCTCATAATCTTTTTTATAAAAAGAAACAGCAAAAACAATAGCCATAACGGATGCCGACGCACCTATCATAAAGCTATGTCCGCCCATTGCACGAAAATACGGAATGGTATTATATGCAACCAAAAACATGACAGCGCCTGCTATTCCGCCTAATATGTATGTTCCTCCTAACTGACGTGAAGTAAAGAACTGAAGGAATATCTGCCCGAACCAATATAACCATAACATATTGAATAAAATATGCAGGAAATCGGCATGGGTGAACATATAGGTTATAATTGTCCAGGGTTTATAAAGTAATTCTTCAAACGATGAGGGAACTCCCAGGTAAGGCGCTAATGAAAAATGACGTACGGTAAGAAGTAAGGCAAATACATTCACCAGGGATATTATAACAAATATCCCTATATTAATGTATAATAGCTTGACAAGTAAGCTGCCAATATTAAACTTTTGTTTCAGATCAGTAAAAATACTTCCCATTATCTGCGTCTTTCTTTTTCCAGTAACGAACCATAATGTAACCAAATATCATGCCACCTAAATGGGCGAAGTGAGCCACATTGTCTCCACTAAAATCGGCAAAACCTAAGAATAATTCAATTAACCCGTAGCCAATTACAAAATATTTCGCTTTAATAGGCACCGGAATGAACATTATATATAAAGGTATATTGGGAAACAAAATACCAAATGCTAGTAATATTCCAAAAACAGCCCCGGAAGCCCCTACCGTTGAAACATTGATCAGCATGTTAAGCTGTGCTAGTGCCGGATCACGGTAATTCATACCCTGGTTAATAATACTGGTTCCTTCGCGGTAAACTTCCGCTATCATATCCGGACTTAATCCGCTTTCAAGAGACTTTA
>DAMCDT010000187.1:0-5398 GCA_032058265.1 Tannerellaceae bacterium | reverse complement strand
ATAAATGCTACCAGGATATTTATTAAACCAGCCCCTATTCCCGTTACCATATAATATATGAGGAAACGCTTTGATCCCCATACTCCTTCCAATATACGTCCGAACATATAAATAGCGAACATATTAAAGAATAAATGCGTGATAGAACGGGTATCGTGCATAAACATATAAGTAACTAACTGAATAGGATTAAAGTTCTTGGAAGCAGGATAATGCAATGCAAGCAAATCGACAAGATCAATATTCACCCTTGGTAATACAATGCTGGCTAACCAGAAAAGTACATTTATAATTATCAAGTTCTTAGTAACAACAGGAATCGAACTAAAGAATCCCGAACTGTTTTGATTCATCATATCAATTGATTTTGTACAGACAAAGGTATATATATTTTAGTATTTTCGAATCGTTGACCATTAAAACATGGAAAATCAACAAAAAAAATAGCATTTTCTTTGTTGGAAATCAAAATAAAGTTACATTTGATGCCGACTAGAGGCTATTATAATTTATTGTTTAATATAAATTTATTTTTAAACCATTATGAACAAAACAGAATTCATCAGTGCCATAGCAGAAAAGGCAGGCCTAAGCAAAGTTGATGCTAAAAAAGCAGTAGAAGCTTTTGTAGAAACAGTTTCTTCTGAGTTAAAACAAGGAGGAAAGGTTGCCCTATTAGGCTTTGGATCTTTCTCTGTTGCAGAAAAGGCTGCACGTAAAGGCGTTAACCCAAAAACAAAACAACCAATCAACATCCCAGCACGCAAAGCTGTTAAGTTTAAAGCAGGTGCTGAATTATCTGACCTTATTAAATAAGAGATAGTTGATAAAAAGAAGTAGCCCCATCATAAATACGATGGGGCTACTTCTTTTTATACCTTTAATTTTACCTACGGATATTATTCTTCTGTTTGAATACCTTTCCATGTGAATGCAGCAATAGCCGCTCCCAAGAACGGTGCAACTATAAATAACCATAATTGGGAAAGAGCGGTTCCTCCTGCAAATAAGGCAGGGCCGATACTACGAGCCGGATTAACCGACGTTCCTGTAATAGGGATACATACAATATGGATCAATATTAAGGTTAAACCAATGGCCAATCCCGCGAAACTTCCTGCTCCCTTCTTTGAATCAGTAGAACCTAACACTACTAATACAAAAATAAATGTAAATACAGTTTCCGCGATGAAAGCTTGCCACATCGAACCGTCCGTAAATCCATTCGAACCTGTTTCAGTCGGACCGGCATGACTTCCTGTAGAAATGAGTAAGTAAATAATAGCCGATCCTATTATCGCACCGATCACCTGAAAAACCATATATATTCCCGCATCTTTTCCGCTCATTCTTCCAGAAAGAAGAACTCCTAGTGTTATGGCTGGATTAATATGGCATCCTGATATATTCCCAATTGTATAGGCCATTGCGACTACTGATAAACCAAAGGCCATTGCGACCCCTAACGTTCCGGCGCCATCACCTACAGTACCTGCAATACCACCTGCAAAAACAGCGCTACCACATCCCAGGAGGACAAGAACCATTGTCCCCAACATCTCTGCTAAATACTTTTTCATTTTGTTTTAATTATTGTTTAACATATAATAATTTGTTATTTCTATTCCAACGGTTAAATATGAAATTTCAAAAACGGTTATTTCGCAAATCAAATTTATAAATAATTTAGATATTAAATACAACATGCCATATTTTAACAAATATTAATCAAGCAAGACATACGATAAACCTATTGAAATTAGTTTGAATACTGAAAAAAATGCCTTGGAATGCTGAAATAAAAAAATATTTAGTTTAATTTGTGACTCGATATAGGATAATGTATCCTTTTCTAAAATGCAATTGAATATGAAGGACACCCATGAATCTGATTTACCTATGGAAGATAATGGTAATTTAGAAGAAGCTAAAGTTCCGGAGGCCATACCGGAAAACACCGCTGAAGAAGTCGTTAATAATGAATCCACTGATGAAAATAATGGAGAAAGCACAGTGGATAAAGTGAAAGAAGAGGAAACTCCGGAAGTAACTGATGATAAAAAAGACGAAACTGCAGAGGTAAACGAATCTGTAAATAATACAAAGTTAACTAAAGAAGATATTCTTCAGAAATTAACAGAATTGGTAAATGCTCCTGTTGAGAATATACGGAATGAAGTAGAATCTCTTAAGCAGGCATTTTACAAAATCCACCGTTCTGAAATAGATGAACTCAAAAAGAAGTTTATTGAAGAAGGTGGAGAAGAGAAAGATTTTCAGGTTCCGGAAGACAGTGCTGAAACTAAAATAAAAGAACTTCTTGCGACATACAAAGATAAAAAAGCCACCTTACATGCAGAAGAAGAGCAAAAGAAGGCAGCTAACTATGCCCTTAAACTTCAATTGATAGACCGCATGAAGGCTCTAACAGAGAGTCAGGAAGATTTCAATAAGCTATATCAGGAGTTTAAAGAGATACAACAGAAATGGAAAGAAACGAAGTTGGTGCCCCAAGAGCATGCAAACGAATTATGGAAGAATTACCAAATATACAGCGAACGTTTCTATGATATTATAAAAATAAATAACCAGTTCCGCGATTATGATTTTAAAAAGAACCTGGAACTGAAAACAGCACTTTGTGAAGCCGTTGAGAAGTTAGAGAACGAACCGGACGTAGTATCCGCTTTTCATCAATTGCAGAAACTACACCAGCAATGGCGAGAAATCGGTCCTGTAGCTAAAGATCTTCGTGAAGAACTATGGGCTCGATTTAAAGCTGCGTCCACTATTATCAATAAACGTCATCAACAACACTTTGAAGGGCTTAAAGAAAAAGAACAAGAGAATCTGGAGGCTAAAACCGCGATTTGTGAACAAATCGAGAATATTGATTTCAGTCAACTGAAGACTTTCAGAGATTGGGAAGAAAAGAATAAAGAAGTGATCGGTTTACAGGAAAAATGGAAGTCTATAGGTTTTGCTCCTAAAAAATATAATGTAAAGATATTTGAACGTTTCCGTGCTGCCTGTGACGTGTACTTCAATAAGAAAAGTGATTTCTACAAAGTTATCAAAGAAGAGATGGAAAAGAATCTCGAATTGAAAAAGGCTTTGTGTGAAAAAGCAGAAGAATTAAAAGATAGTACAGATTGGAAGGAAACAACCGATAAGATGATTGCGCTGCAGAAAGAATGGAAAACAATCGGATCGGTCGCCCGCAAACATTCGGACACTATTTGGAAACGTTTTATTACAGCTTGTGATTACTTCTTCGAACAGAAGAATAAAAATGTATCTTCCAAAAAAAGTGTGGAACAAATAAACCTCACTGCTAAAAAAGAATTAATCGAAAAGATAAATAACCTGGATGAAAGCCTTGAAGCCGACGAAGCACTATCGACACTTAAAGGCTATATGGCAGAATGGAATGAGATCGGATTTGTTCCTTATAAAGAGAAAGACGCTATCTATAAAGAATACTATGAAGCGATCGATAAGCAATTCGACCGCCTGAAAATAGATAAAAATGATCGTAAGATGCAAACGTTCCGTTCTAACCTCACCGATATGGCGAGTGGAGAGAAAGGAAAAGGTAAACTTTATGGTGAACGCGAGAAATTAATGCGGGCATACGAACGTATGAAAAATGACTTGCAGACTTATGAAAATAATATCGGTTTCCTCAGTATCTCTTCGAAAGGCGGCGGCGGATTAGTAAAAGAGATGGAACGCAAGATTGAAAAACTAAAAGAAGAGATGGATCTTGTGATTAAGAAGATTGACGCAATTGATGAAAATCTAGAATAATACTAAGCCGTCTTCTAAGACGGCTTTATTTTTACCCTCACTTACCATGCTACCGAATTTACATTACTACAACCCGGGGCACGAAACTGTTCTTTTAGAAGGTAAAGCAAATTATACGCCTACTAAAAATGTTAAGAAAATGATCCATGATCTTTCTCTATTACCGATTTGGTATGCAAATCCCGAAGATTACGTTTATGTGGATGAATTACATTCCCCGCGTTTTATTTCTTTACTTCCCAAAGAAATACAACCAAAAGTTACTATCCTAACAGAAGAACTAATACGGAAAAAAGCTTCATCACTTCCAAAAATGAATGCTTTTCCGTGGGGAATATCTCCGCAAAGCATTCAACTTTATAATCAGTTAAAAGAAGATGGCTTAGATATTGATGTACCTCTCTGGAAAGATGAATATATCCAACTGACTAAACGCCAAACGGCTGCCAAATGCTTACAGGATATACAAAGCCTTCTTCCGGAGTTCCAGTTTCCTTCTCCCCCTGTTTTCTTTTCTGAATTGTCTGATATTGAATCTTACCTACTGAAAAAACCGGGAGCTTTCCTCTTAAAGACACCCTTATCTTCTTCAGGGAGAGGATTGCATTGGTTAGAAACAAATTCTTTAAATGAAAAGGACAGAAACTGGATAAACGGAGCGCTAAAGAAACAAAAAACCATAAGTATGGAGCCCTCGTTAAATAAATATTCGGATTTTGCCATGGAATTTTATTCAGATGGTCATGGTAACGTAAGTTATCAGGGACTGTCTCTGTTCGGCACGAATAAAAGAGGTGCTTATAAAGGAAATGAAGTAGCAACACAAAAGGAACTTTGGAGTATATTAACGAGGGTTACTCCACTCGACCAACTTTTGGATATTCAAAATGCAATGACCCAAACACTTCAAACCTATTATGCCCAACATTATGCAGGATACATAGGAGTCGATATGATGACCTATTGCATTGGAAACGAATATTTTATTCACCCTTGCGTTGAGATTAATATGCGTTACACGATGGGAATGGTCATTATCCGCCTTTTTGAAAGATACTTGCACAGTATGGCGTTTGGTATCTTCAAAATTATATATGAAAGTAACCCCAATTATATGTACGAGTTTCATTTACAAATGAAACAAGCTTACCCATTGAAGTTTAAAAACGGTAAATTGCGGGAGGGATATATTGCGCTTTGCCCTGTCACAAAGCATACGCACTATAACGCATATATAATTGTACAATAAAAACGACATAAAATGTAACCTTTTGATGTATTTTTGCGTCATAATTAAAAACATCAGGTTAATCATCAAAAAACTATTTATGAAAACAAAAATCTCTGCCTTTCTTCTATTCAGTCTTCTTATCTTAATGAATAACTGCCATTTATTTCAGGTAATAAAAGGTAATGGTAATGTAGTTACGAAGGAATTCGATATTGAGGATTACGATATCATCCAGGCTGCACATTCTATGATTATAGATTACATACAATCGGAAGATAGCCCGGCGCTGACTATTACCGTTGATCAGAATATTATGGATGTATATGACATCTATGTGAAAGATTCAAAATTAACGAT
>DAMCDT010000186.1:0-7755 GCA_032058265.1 Tannerellaceae bacterium | reverse complement strand
ATTCGTCTTGGCGGTAAGCGTATTAAACTGAAAAGCCTGTGATTTCATCGAATCAAAAAAATCCTTATGCTCCTTTGCACTCCCGACTTCAACTGTTCCTACCTTTTGAGGACTTTTACATCCGGCAAGAATCATAAAAAAAATTAATGCAAAAACGGTTAAAAGATCTCTCTTCTTGTTCAAAATATTAAAACGGTATATAAATTGTATTTTCATTGTGCATTTACATCTTCAATATATTTTTCTTCTTCTATTTTACGGTCTAGTATTTCACTCTCTTTGCCCATCTCTTTCGCTTTCTTCCATTGAGCAACTGCTTTCTCCTTATCTCCTAACATATACAGAATATCACCATAATGGTCTACTAATTCCGAACTGTTTGTTTTATCTTTCTCAAGGGCGCTTTCAATATAGAATTTAGCTAATGTGTAATTACCCTGCATAAAGAATATCCAGGCATACGTATCCAGATAGGTTGCATTGTCCGGCTCTATTTTGATAGTTTGTGCGCTCATACGCTCCGCTTTCTTTAGGTCTGTTTTAGCTAAAGACAGAAAATAAGCGTAATTGTTCAGAACAACTATATTTTTATCATTATATTTCAAGGCTTCGTCGTATGCTTCATACGCTTTATCCATTTGTTTCATCTGATAATAAATATCACCTATCTGTCCATAAAAGTCCGATTTCAACGGTTTATTTTCAGCCGGAATAATATTGATTCCCTCTCTGTATGCATTGAGAGCCTCTTCATATTCTTCCTGTTGATAATAAGCTATCCCCAGATAAAAATAAAACTCCGGTGCATCAGGGAAAAGCTCCATACATCTTTTACATATACGTATAACTTCCGGTAGATCCTGTTGCTGTAAAGATAGGTTTAATAATTGCTGCCAGGCGCCAATATTCTCAGGTTCCATTTCAGTTACCAACTGGAATTGGAACTTGGCTTCATCCCGTTTACCCTGCATACCCAACAATGTACCATACATAAGTTTCAGTTCGGTTTCCTCAGGATGCTGTTCCAGTAATGTTTCAAATAACGCGTTAGCGCTTTCTGTTTCCTGCTGGCTTTGTTGCAAACGGATAATATACCGGGAAAGGATATTTACTTTTGTTTCAACGTCCAGCTTTTCATTGACAAGAGCACTTCGTATTTGAGCTTCCGCAGCATCCTTATCATTTATGGCTTCATAATAATTAGCCATAGAAACTATATAATACGGGTTGGAAGGATCGATTTCATAGGCTTTCTGATAAGCAGTATATGCTTTATCCGTTTCTTTTTTTTCCAGATATAAGTCCCCCATAATAATCTGATAACGGGCTTCCATCGGATATTTAGCAGCTAACTTTTCAATTTCTTTGAAAGCATTAGCAGGTTGCTCAATCATATTATATAATCTGTATTTCTGTATGGATAATGCTTCACTCATACCCATACTCAGCTCAAGTGCATCATAAGCCTCGATGGCCTGACCTATTTCCCCCTGCTGAGTTAACGCATCCGCCAGATAGTAATTCAATTCCGTTTTTTCGGGATAATCTCTCACCAACTCTTCATAAGCCGTTACTGCTTCACCCAGCATTCCTACAGAACGTGAAAGAGTAGCCAAAGCCATTTTATAGGTGAAATTATCTGGACTATAAACCACCGCCCGCTGTAACATTTCAATAGCTTTGTCGGGGCGTTCCATTTGCATATAGAAGTTCGATAACTCATATAATACGGCTGCTGATGTTGAATCAATAGCCAACGCATGATTGAATGAATCGAAAGCTGCATCATACTTAGCTGCATGTTTCAGATTCAAGCCCTCATAGAAAAAATAATCGAATTTCCTTTGCTTCTTTTCATCATCCGCATGAATATCTACAACATTAACAGCGATTAAAAGGAATAAGAATAATACAAATTGCCTGATCATAAATGATTCGTTATTTCAATTTAGAGTAAAACTCTGTTCAATGGTTTAATGTTTACCTGTATGTCCGAAGCCACCTGCACCTCTTTCAGTTTCATCCAATGCATCGACAGCCATCCATTCTACCCAACCATGCTCTGCAACAACCATCTGGCAAATACGTTCACCGTCATTGATGGTAAAAGGTTCGGAAGATAAATTAACAAGGATTACGCCTATTTCACCTCTATAGTCGGCATCAATCGTTCCGGGTGTGTTTAATAATGTAATTCCATGCTTTAAAGCCAGGCCGCTCCTTGGACGCATCTGAGCTTCATAACCTTCCGGCAAAGAAATGTAAAGTCCGGTAGGGATCAGTTTCCGTTCCAATGGTTTTAATACTATGGGTTCGGTTAAGTTTGCACGGATATCCATTCCAGCTGATAGGGGTGTCGCATATTCCGGTAATGGATGATGTGAAGTATTAACAATCTTTACTTTCATCTTAATTATTTCTTTAAATGGCAAATGTACATATAAAATATGGATCGTAAATAATATCAGCCGCATGTTTAAGGCAGCCGCATCAAAATGCATCGATTGATTTTTATCGTTACACCTTTCAATCCGGAATAATTGCGTGATAATAAGTCATTAAGGGCAAAAGAAAGGGTGAAAGGAAGATGAAGGCAGAATTGTAGATAAGATTTATTCACATGATATTTAAAAGACAGCTGTTACCAACCGCTTATGCCATAGTATTGGCACAGTTGTGCCAACATGAAGGCACAGTAGTGCCACCGGCGTGGCACAACAATGTCATGCCGGTGGCACGAGATAATTTTATTTTACATTTTTACATCGAAACATTCTAACTACTCAATTTAAAAGACAAAATCTATTTAGCAGTAGATTAATCCTTTCATATTTTATTACCTTTGCAAGTCATGGAGTATAATATGGAAGATGACTTTGATATAAGGGATACGCATATACCGGATAATGAGCGGGAATATGAAAATGCTTTGCGTCCGCTTTCTTTCCGAGACTTTAGCGGACAGGCTAAGGTTGTCGAAAATCTAAAGATATTTGTGCAGGCAGCCAGTATGCGTATGGAAGCATTGGACCATGTACTCTTGCATGGACCTCCGGGGTTAGGAAAAACGACTCTGTCTAATATCATTGCGAATGAATTAGGCGTTGGTTTCAAAGTGACTTCCGGGCCGGTATTAGATAAACCGGGAGATCTGGCCGGGGTTTTAACTTCACTCGAAAAAAATGACGTCCTTTTCATCGATGAAATACATCGCTTGAGTCCGGTTGTGGAAGAATACTTATATTCCGCTATGGAAGACTACCGGATCGATATTATGATTGACAAGGGCCCCAGCGCCCGTTCCATACAGATAGACCTGACTCCTTTTACTTTGGTGGGAGCGACAACAAGAAGCGGTCTGCTGACCAGTCCGCTGCGTGCCCGTTTCGGTATTAACCTGCATCTGGAATATTATGATGTCGGAACATTAACAAAGATCATTTTACGCAGCGCCAATATATTACAAGTAAAGTGCGATCCGGTTGCGGCGCAGGAAATAGCGTCGCGCAGCCGTGGAACGCCACGTATTGCAAACTCATTACTTCGAAGAGTCCGTGATTTTGCCCAGGTAAAGGGAACAGGCGAGATCGATAAGGCTATTGCCTGTTATGCTTTAGAGGCTTTGAACATCGACCGTTACGGATTAGACCAGATAGACAATAAACTACTGACAACGATCATTGATAAGTTCGGAGGAGGGCCGGTCGGCCTTACAACGATTGCGACAGCCTTAGGAGAAGATCCCGGTACGTTGGAAGAAGTTTACGAGCCTTTCTTGATTAAAGAAGGCTTTATCAAACGGACACCCCGCGGACGTGAAGTGACCACCCTCGCTTATACCCACCTTGGAAGAACCCGCGCCAGCGAACAAGGTTTCTTATTTGATTAAAAACACTATGGCGACAGGGGTAAAACGGTTAGCAAAAGAAACGGCAGTCTACGGAATAAGCAGTATCGTCGGAAAATTTCTGAACTGGCTGTTGGTTCCTATGTACACACGGGTGTTAGCCGGCACCGGAGAGTTTGGTATCTACACAAACCTTTATGCCTGGGTAGCCCTCCTGCTTGTGTTGCTAACTTATGGGATGGAAACCGGCTTCTTCCGCTTCATCAATAAAAAGGAAGAGCAGGAACCTTTGCGGGTTTACTCTACAACAATATTCAGTATTGGAGTTTCATCTGCCCTATTCTTTCTGATAGCATTTATCTTCCTGCATCCTATCAGCCGGATATTGAATTATGAAGAACATCCCGAATTTATCGGGATGATGATCGGTATTGTTGCCGTAGATGCTTTTTGTTCGATTCCTGTTGCTTTCCTCCGTTACCGGAATAAAGCGTTACGGTTTATGGGGCTGAAGCTCTTCAGCATATTCCTGAATATATTCCTGAACATATTCTTCCTCGTCGTATGCCCGTGGCTCTATGAAAATGCTCCCGCAACGATCAATTGGTTTTATACCCCCGGTTATGGCGTAGGATATGTGTTTATAGCCAATGTAATTACCACGTTAGTAACTTTGCTCCTGTTGATTCCGGATATCATCCCCGGCTTGCGCTTTAAACCCGATATGGGATTATTAAAACGTATGCTCCGGTACTCTTTTCCTATACTAATTCTTGGTATAGCCGGAATATTTAACCAAACGGCAGATAAGATTATCTTCCCTTTTCTGTTTGAAGACAAAGCGTATGCTAATGAGCAATTAGGGATATATGGCGCCTGCTTTAAGATAGCGGTGGTTATGGTAATGTTCATACAGGCATTTCGTTATGCTTACGAGCCTTTTATTTTTGCCAGGAATAAAACCGACAACGATAAGAAGGTTTACTCTGAGGTAATGAAGTATTTCATTATCTTTTCATTGGTAATCTTCCTGGGAGTCATGTTTTACCTCGACATTTTAAAATATTTCGTTGCGCCGGATTATTACCCAGGGCTGCGGGTAGTACCCATTGTGATGCTGGGTGAATTATTCTTCGGGATTTATTTCAATTTGTCATTTTGGTATAAGCTGACAGACCAGACGAAATGGGGAGCCTACTTTTCAATCATCGGATGTATCGTAACCGTTTCAATCATTATTCTTTTCGCTCCAACATACGGGTATATGGCTTGTGCGTGGGCCTCCTTTATCTGTAATCTGTTGATGATGGTATTATCATACGTTTTCGGACAAATGAAATTTCCGATTCCTTATGATTTGAAGTCAGCTTTTATTTACTTTGCACTCGCGGGAGCCTTATTTGTCGCCGGAATGTTGCCAACCATCGATTCGGAAGCCTGCCGGCTGCTTTACCGCACCCTGTTATTACTATTATTTGTGGCATTCATTATAAAGAGGGATCTACCATTGAAAGACCTGCCTTTTATCGGCCATTACTTTAAATAACAAAACTAAAAGCAATTACAAATTACTAATAATTAAAAGACAGAATGAACTTAATGAAAAGAATGTGGGCAGTGTTATTGCTGCTGACGGCAACCAGCCAGGTATTTGCCGACGAAGGTATGTGGGTGATAAAAGAGCTCAACAAACAAAATCTGGTGCGCATGAAGGAACTCGGATTTACCCCTTCATACGAGGAACTATACAGCGAAACAACTCCGAGCATTACTAATGCTGTCGTTATCTTCGGAGGAGGATGTACCGGCGTAACCGTTTCGAACGAAGGATTGATCTTCACAAACCACCACTGCGGATATGGGGCAATCCAGCAATTAAGCAGTGTACAGCATGATTACCTGAAAGACGGATTTGTCTCCCAGACAAAAGAAGCCGAACTGCCGGTTCCAGGACTCAATGTACGTTACCTTCGCGAAACAGTAGATGTCAGCGACCGTATCAACTCACAGATCGCTTCCTATACCAGCGAGTACGACCGTCTGGTTGCGGCTGATTCGATTGGCAATGCAATTTGCGATTCCATCGGCACCAATCAATTCCTCACTGCCGAAGTAGTGCCTTTTTATAATAATAATAAATACTTCCTGGTAGTGTACGACGTTTACCGTGATGTACGCCTGGTTTTCGCTCCTCCCAGTTCGGTGGGTAAGTTTGGCGGAGACACGGATAACTGGATGTGGCCGCGCCATACGGGTGACTTCTCCGTTTTCCGCGTATATGCCGACGCGAATAATAAAGCGGTTGAATACAGCGCCGACAATAAACCCTACACCCCCAAATACGTTGCGGAGGTATCCATACAAGGCTATAAGGAAAAAGACTATGCCATGACTATCGGATTCCCCGGAAGCACTAGCCGTTACATGAGTTCGTGGGGCGTAGAGCAACGTATCGAGAACTCGAACAAACCTCGTATCGAAGTGCGCGGCATCAAACAGGAAATATGGAAAGAAGCCATGAGCCAGAGCGATGCCATACGTATTAAGTATGCCTCCAAATACGCAGGAAGCTCCAATTACTGGAAAAACTCTATCGGTATGAACCGCGGTCTGGCCAATCTTGGAGTTATCGACCGTAAAAAACAGGAAGAAGCGGCCTTCAATGCCTGGGCGAACCAAAACGACAACCTCCGCGGTAAGTACGGAGACGTCTTGAACCTGTTGCAAAAAGGATACACCTCGACGAATGAATACCGCCGGATATCAACCTATATCACCGAAGCGTTCATGAGCGGCGCGGAGATTGTCAGGTTGGCGCGTATGGTGCAGAGCGTAGATGTGGAAGGATCGACAGAAGATGAAGTAAACATCTTCCTGCAAGACAGGATAAAGAATTTCTTCAAAGATTATGAACCGACGCTCGACCAGAAAGTATTGGCGGCGATGATGAAGATCGTTAAAGAGCGTGTGCCTGCCAATCATCTCCCCGACATCTACCAGTCGGTAGATAAGAAATACAAAGGTAATTACGGGAAATACGCTGCCGATGTATTCAAGAAGACCAAACTGACTTCTTACGAGAACGTAGAGGCCATTTTGAAAGACCCCAAACAATATGAGAAGCTCAAGAAAGATCCCGCAGCCGAATTAAGCCTGTCGGTGATGATCTCTATATTCGAATTGCAGCAATTTATGAGTGAAGCCCGTTACGATATCGAGAAGGGGGAACGCCTCTATTTCGCAGGGCTGAAAGAAATGTACCCCGGTAAAGCCCTTTACTCGGATGCCAACTTCACCATGCGCCTCAGCTACGGTTCCATCGGTGGATACCGTCCGTATGATGCCGCGTGGTACGACTATTATTCCACTGATAAAGGTATTCTTGAAAAAGAAAACCCTGAAAGCGACGAGTTCTGGGTACAGCCTGAAATACTGGAAATGATCCGCAGCAAGGACTTCGGACGGTATGGTAATTCAGACGGCACGATGAACCTGAACTTCCTTTCTAATAACGACATAACAGGCGGTAACTCCGGAAGTCCTGTTTTCGATAAGAACGGACGCGTGATCGGACTGGCTTTCGACGGAAACTGGGAAGCCATGAGCGGCGATATCGCTTTTGAACCCGACCTGCAACGCTGCATCAACGTCGACGTCCGCTACATGCTATACATGATCGACAAATGGGGAAAATGCGGGCGATTAATCAATGAGCTTAAGCTCATTGATTAATCGCAATTGAAAATTGAAAATTGAAAATTGAAAACGTCCTCCACCCAATCAATGGCATCCGTCTACAATTACGCGCGTCCACATAATCCCCGGATGATGCCGGGGCTGGAATAATCGACCGCCATGACACACCCCGTATGGGGTAATGTTACTCCGGCGCCGGGCATCACCCGGGG
>DAMCDT010000185.1:393-7773 GCA_032058265.1 Tannerellaceae bacterium | reverse complement strand
GATAAGCAACAAACCATGCAAAGGGATTCCTCCCTTTTGGTAACAGCCAATGAAAAACAGGAAACCGACCACAACGTCATCCTGCTGGACGCCGGTACGACCTACCAGGAGATGGACGGCTTCGGCGCAGCAATCACCGGATCGAGCGCTTACAACCTCCTGCAGATGACGCCCGAACACCGGAACAAGATACTACGCGAAACCTTCGATCCGGTAAACGGATATGGCTACAGTTATATACGGATCTCGATCGGGGCATCCGATTTCTCCCTCGACGAATACACCTACTGCGATACGCCCGGCATCGGGAACTTCGCCATACATGAATACGATAAGCGCGACCTCTATCCGGTGCTAAGGGAAATACTCGACATCAACCCCGACGTAAAGATCATGGCATCGCCCTGGACATGCCCGCGGTGGATGAAGGTAAACAACCTCGAGGAGCTGAAACCATTCGACTCATGGACAAGCGGACAACTCAACCCCGCTTACTACCACGATTACGCTACCTATTTCGTTAAGTACATACAAGCCATGAACGAAGCCGGGTTCGACATCGAATCCGTCACCATCCAGAACGAGCCGTTGAACCGCGGTAATTCCGCGTCACTCTACATGACATGGCAGGAACAGCGCGACTTCATAAAGGATGCCTTAGGCCCCGCATTCGAAGAGGCGGGCATCGACAGCAAGATTATCGTCTTCGATCATAACTACGACTACGACAGTTTCAAACCCGAAACTGCCGGGCAGGAACAATACCCCCTCAAGATATACGCCGACGAAGAGGCAGCCTCGTACGTTGACGGCGCGGCCTACCACGCGTACGGAGGAGACAAGTCGGAAATGCTGAATATACACAACGCGCGCCCGGATAAGAATCTGTACTTCACCGAAATGTCCATCGGATTGTGGGGCGACGGCTACTCGTTCGAAAAAGACCTCATCTGGAACATGCGCGAAGTCTGTATCGGCACGATCAACAACTTCTGCAAAGCCGTTATCATGTGGAACTATATGCTCGACGACAAACACGGGCCCGACAGGCCCGGCGGATGTAACATTTGCCTGGGAGCAATCGACATCGACTCCGGCGACTATGCCACTATGACCAAAAACAGCCACTACTACACCATGGCGCACCTGTCTAAGGTCATCCGCCCGGGCGCGAAGCGTATTAAGGCCGAGGGGAACACAGCGAAAGGCATCCATTACTCCGCATTCAGCAATCCGGACAATACATCCTCGTTAGTACTACTGAACGAATCGAAAGAAGCACAAACCATCCGGGTAAAAGAAAACGGAAAGGAGTTCGCCTACAACGTCCCGCCCCTTTCCGTAATATCCTGTATCTGGTAATAATAACGGAGGCACAGAGACACGGAGTTTAATTAGTAATAATAACTCCGTGTCTCCGTGCCTCTGTGTTTGTAATCTTTGTTACATCATCTCCTGGCCACCGCCGCCACCGCCGTTCTCTTTCGTGTCGTCGTTCGAGATACCGCGGCGAACTTTCTTGATCGATTCTTTCAAGCTACCGAACCGGTAAGAGACGCGGATACGGAAGTCACGCATTGTCCAGTAATTGACTGAGCGTTGATAGAAAGCGGCATCTTCCGTCTTATCCGTATATTTCATTTCCTTCTGGAAAGGGCTGTTGCACGATAAGGCGACCGTCAGCTTCTTATTAATGAAACTCTTGTTGAGAGTGATCCCGTGGAAGTACTGCGAGCTTCCCTGTCCCTGAAGGCGTATCCAGGGGCTGAAGTATCCTCCGTTCAGGTTAATGCTGAAATCTTTCGGAAGCATGAACTGCGCATGTGCAAAAACGCGTCCGCTGAAGCCGCTGTTGGAAAGCCCGTACTCACCCGTAATATCCGTATAGTCAACTCCGCCGTTCAGCGAGATATTGAAGAATTTCACCGGGCTGTACCGTCCGTAAAGGAACACGCCCCCACGGTGGTTTTTACCCATGTTCTCGTAGGTAGTTTCGTTCACGCCTGTCTCCGGGTTGACGAAGGTGTACCGTTGTATCGCATTGTTTACGTACCGGTAGTTCGCGTTCGCATTGAAGTTGAACTTCGGTGTAAACATACTATAATTGAGGTTAATACCATGGCTCTTTTCCGACGTCAGGTTCGGGTTACCATACGATATGTTCTGCGGATCGGAGTCGTTGCGGTAAGGATTCAGATGCCAGATGCCCGGACGGTAGATACGCATATTGTAGCCCAGCCGTATCTGCTGCGACATATTGATCTGGTACGAGAAGGTTGCATTAGGTACCACATCGAAGAAATCCGTGTTGAAATTCGATGCCGGACTATCCTTGTACTTCACGTTCAAGGCTGTTCCTTCGCCGCGGACACCCGCTTTCACGCTGAACTTTTCCAGGAACTTAATCGCGTAAGAGAAGTAACCTGAGTAGATATGCTGCGTGTGTTTAAAGTCATTCATCGGACGTATGCGCTCGATCCATTGGTTGGTCGAGTCATTCAGAATACGTTCCAGTGTCTCACTGTTGCTCTGGCGCATGATATATTTGGCGCCCGCCTCCAGCGTATGGTCTTTCATGAGCGGTGTTGTGTAGTCGATCTGCGCCGTATGCTCATTCGTGGAGGCATCATTGACGTTCCATTTCGGATAATCGCTCATCTCGGGAAAAGTTCCCTGCACGTCTTCAATGAAAGTTTTGCTCTCGCTGTCGTTCGGAGAGTTGCTGAAACGGTACGAGATCGTCAACAGCTCGTCCTTCTTACTGGTCGAATGCTGGTAGTCCAGGCTCAGGTCGAGGTCGCCGAATGTCTGCGACGAGTTTATATACTGGTTATAACGGTAGTCTGTCAACGAATCAGAATTGTAGCCCATCATTACCTCATGCTCCGATTTATTCTTTCCTTTACCGTTGAAAAGATTGAGCCCGACCGTAAACAGGTTGAGTGTATCCAGCTCGTAACTGGCTTCGAGCGAGCCGAACATACGCGGCCCGTAGTTCTTAGCACGTCCGGTCTGGTTGAGGATTCCTCCGTACACCGGGCTATAACTTTCGCGGTAAACCTCGCTGTCTGTCCACGGACTGTTGAAATACATATAATTATAATTAGCGGTAAGCCCGAACTTACCCATTTTCGTCGTGATGTACGCACCTCCCCTAAAGCGTCCCAGCACGCTCGCCTCGGCATTCACCGAGCCGTTGTAGCCTTGCAGGGCATTCTTAGTGGTGATGATGTTGATAATGCCGCCCACACCTTCGGCATCATACTTGGCTCCCGGGTCGGTGATGACCTCGATGTTCTTCACCGAACTGGCGGGCATACTCTTGAGCACATCGGAGGCCGTGTTCGACGAGAGCATATTCGACGGCTTGCCGTTCAGGTATATCTTAAAGTTCTCCGAACCCTTCAACTGGATCTTATCCTCGCCGTCGACGGTTATCATCGGAACCTTCCGCAGCATTTCGAGGGTGTTGTTTGTCTGCGCCTCGGGATCGTCTTCAAGGCTGTACGTGATCTTGTCGATGTCGATCTTCACCAGGGGTTTTTGTGCGGTGACGGTCACTTCGCCGAGGCGCTGGTTATCGTCGACCATAAAGATCGTCCCCAGATCGAGCAGTTTTTTATTCTCTGTGAGGGTAAATGATTTCATCGCCGGAGCTTTACCTACCGATTGCAGCGACATGATGTACTGTCCGGCAATAGTGAGCGACGATTCGAATTTCCCGTCTATATCGCAGGCTAAAAGCTTGACGGGAGTCTGGGGGGTAGCTGCCAGCGCGATACTCAGCGTGGCATAGGGTACGGTTTCATTAGTCAACGAGTCTATTACCTGTCCTTTGATGGTGTATGCGCCGTTCTGCGCATAGAGGGGAGATGTTAAGAGAAGTAATAGGAGTAAAGAATAAAGTCTTTTTTCCATTCAACTGAAGATTTAAGTCATCAAATATATCATACTCACATATAAAATTCACTCTCAGAAAGCAGCCACAAAAATAAGGGAATTGTCCGATTGAACACGTATCAACTGTTTAAAGATGTTTAATTAATGTATTTTGATGTTTGGATACCACCATAATTTGATTATTTTTGCGGAATAGCAGGTCTGTTTTAAGACTTATTAGCTTAACTCCCCTCTCCTTAAACCTAATACGAAAATTAAGTAGTAAAAAACCCTGTGATAACAATTAATATTTAACGTAAATGAAACGATTAGTAACAGTATGTTGTCTGATGCTCCTCGCAGGTATCGTGCAAGCTCAGAACTTAGAAGTGATTAAGCTGGTTGCCCCGGTAAAGTCCGGTGGAGCCCCTGTAATGAAAGTATTTAACGACAGGAAGTCAGAACGGACGTTTGCTCCGGAGAAATTGAAACCGCAAGACCTCTCTAACCTGCTCTGGGCAGCCAACGGCATCAACCGGACCGACGGAAAGCGTACGGCGCCTTCAGCCAAGAACGTGCAGGATGTAGATGTATATGTCGTGATGCAAGAAGGCGCTTATCTGTACGACGCGAAAGCTCACGCCCTTAACCCGGTTGCGGCGGGCGACCACCGTGGTGCAATAGCAGTTAGCCAGGATTATGTGAAAAGCGCGCCCCTGGTCATTGTGCTTGTATCAGACCTGACGCGCCTTGGGAATGCCGCTAACGAACAAACCAAGCTGATGGGGGCGGTAGACGTAGGTATCGTCTGCCAGAACATCAACATGGCTTGCGCGGGACTTGGACTATCGACCGTTCCCCGCGCATGGATGAACCACGAGAAGTTGAAAGAAGTATTGAAACTGAAAGAAACGCAACTGCTTTTGATGAACAATCCGGTAGGATATCCTGCCCGTTAAACCAAAAGCGCTTCACCCGGCACTAATAGGACATCACGGTAAACAGCCGATAACTTTAACGGCATTTGATTGTTCTATTAGTGTTGTTACACTATTAAAAAGATGAATATGTTCATTATTATCATGGCAAGTGTTTACCTGTTAGGGAACGCTTATGTCTTTTTCCGGGGCTGGCAGGCCCTGAGTCCTGTCCTGCCGTTTGCCGTCACAATCATCATCAGTATCCTCTATTGGTTGGGCGCGCTGTCTTTCTTCGCCTCGTTCTTGTTCCGGGGGGTGGCATTTGTGCCGAAGATCGGCCATTATATCCACCAGATCGGAACCGGATGGCTCGTCTTCACCCTGTACATGGTCATACTGCTGCTGATCTTCGATATCCTGCGCCTGTTCCACGTCGGCTATCCGTACGGGTTCTATACAGCCCTCGTGATCACCATCGTGGCGTTGATCTACGGTAATTACAAATACCACCATCCGGATATAAGGGTGGTCGACCTTACGATCGACAAGCCGGTAGACTCGCCAAACAAGCGCCTGAAGGTAGTAGGGATCAGCGACATACACCTCGGACTCGGCACGGATAAAGACCAGTTGCAGAAATATGTCAGGATGATAAACGAACAAAAGCCCGATATAGTGATTATATGCGGAGACTTGATCGACAACAGCGTCAAACCCGTTATCATACAGCGCATGGAAGAAGAGATCAACAGCATACAGGCGCCGATGGGCGTTTATATGGTATCGGGCAACCATGAGTATATCAGTGGCATCAAAGAGAGCATGGAGTTTATCGGGAAGACGAAGATACAATACCTGAGGGACACCGTGGTTACCCTCACCAACGGTATCCAGATCGTAGGGCGCGACGACCGTGCCAACCGCAACCGGAAACCGTTGCCGGAGTTGATGCAAGGTGTCGACCTTGCCAAACCGGTGATCATGCTCGACCACCAGCCGTTCGACCTGCACCAGGCAGCCGAAGCAGGCGTCGACCTGCAATTCAGCGGGCACACGCATGGCGGACAGGTATGGCCGATGAGTATCTACATAAACAGTTTGTATGAACTACCGCACGGGTATATGAAAAAGGGCAACACGAACATTTACGTGTCTTCCGGCCTGTCGCTATGGGGGCCTCCGTTCCGCATCGGGTCGGTCAGCGAACTCGTCGTATTCGAACTGACATTCAAATAACACGCCTAGCGGATGAAAGTATTTATCCAGTCTATCATTGCGCAGCTTATCCTCAACCCATACATATTCTGGAGAGGGTGGCAGGCTATTCCGGCGAAGAAATACTGGCGCATTCCGTACGCCCTGTTCTTCGTCGTCGAACTGCTTATCTTCTTTACGGGGTTCTTCTTTTACAAGCAACTGCCCGACAAGGTAATGATCCCGATCCTGTATATCTGCGGGACATGGTACATTCATCTGCTTTATTTCACCCTCGCCCTGCTGGTCATCGAGGTGATACGCCTTACAAACAAGATACATCCCTGGTATCCGCCGTGGGTTAAAACGAATTGGAAAGAAACCAAACTGACGCTGTTTTTCATCGTCCTCTTTTCCGTGATAGGACTCATGATCTACGGATACCACAAAGTGATCTATCCCACCACGACGCATGTCGATATTACTATCCCGAAGCAGGCTGCCGACGGGCGCGACAGCCTGAAGGTAGTCATGATGACCGACCTGCATATCGGAGAGATCATCGGTAAGAAGCAGGTGGAACGGTTTGTGTCGATGAGCAACGCGCAGCATCCCGACCTGGTGGTGATTGTAGGCGACCTGATCGACTACGAAGCCCGCCATGCCGTACAGATGCATGCCGACGACGACCTGCGCCGCCTCGAAGCGCCGCTGGGTGTCTATGCCGTGTTGGGTAACCACGAATACCGTGCCAACCGCTATGAAAAGAGGCAGTTTATCAGAAATGCCGGCATGACGTTGATGATCGACTCGGTAGCCCTGATAGACAGCTCGTTCTACCTGGTGGGGCGCGACGACTATATCAATAAAACCCGCGAACCGCTGCGTGCCGTCATGGATGGCGTGGACCTGAACAAACCCGTCATTCTGCTGGATCATCAGCCGTGGACATTCTCGGAGGCTGCAATGAATGGCGTCGACCTCGGCTTGTATGGTCATACGCATAACGGGCAGTACTGGCCGTATCCCCTGCTGATGAAGTGGGTGTATGAGAACCCGTACGGTTATTCCAGAAAAGGAAACTCTCAGTTTTATGTCTCGTCGGGGATAGGGATTGCCGGTCCTCCGTACCGGGTGGGTACAGTCTCGGAGATGGTGGTGCTCCATATCCGCTTCGAACCTCCGCAGGTTCATTAGACAGCTCCGCAGGTGAAAAGATTGGCAGTTCCTCCTGCTCCGTAGTATGCGAAAAATGAGGATTGTTCTTCCGGTAACTGGGTACGTGGCGTGCCAGGCTCTTCCCGGCAGCACTGATCGCGGTATTCAGCAGAAAGATAAGGTATTCCACCTCTGCCAGCCGCCCGCTGGTATGATCTCCTGTAACAGC
>DAMCDT010000185.1:0-383 GCA_032058265.1 Tannerellaceae bacterium | reverse complement strand
ACTGCCAGCGCGTCGAGCACCACCGCGATATCCCGGAAGGCAAGGTCTGTTTTTCGCCGTGCCTCCGTCAGCTTATCCGGCTTCCTCTCAAACATCTTCACCGACCGTTTGGCATACTGTTCATCAAACCGCCGGTTTTCCTGTTCAAGCAGGTCGATAATTCCATCCAGCGACAATGCCGCAACCCACTCCCTGTATTGGTCTTTCCGCAGCAGGGTAATCAGTTTACTTATCAAAGCAGACCGCTCGCCATACGCCTCACCATTTAACTTCCGGAATGGGTGGATAACGTCCGCCAGTTGAAGTGCCGCCTCTCTTTCCCCCTCATTACTGTATAATATAATTGAAAAGTAGTCCACTTAGTAATTGAAAAGTATACCACT
>DAMCDT010000184.1:4674-7784 GCA_032058265.1 Tannerellaceae bacterium | reverse complement strand
TGCCTCCATGCGTTAAATTATTATCAAAACTGATTACCGGATAGTACAGAATGGCAAAGTCCGGACGATTTGCATCAGAGGCTAAAGTGCTTAATGAAGCCGCAAGGTGTCCTCCGGCAGAAGAGCCGACAACCCCAACTTTATCTACATCGACATTCCATTTATCCGCATTTTCACGTATGACGGACATTGCCTTTTCAGCATCGGACAAAGGAATGGTATGGTTACCTTTGGGCATTCTGTACTTCAACACTGCCGCTACAAAGCCTTTCGATACATACCATTTAGCCATATCATGGCCTTCATGAGCCATAGCCAAACCACTATAACCGCCTCCGGGAAAAATAAGTATAGCCGGAGCGGATGTATTCTCTTTATTAGTATGATAAACATACATTTCAGCAATATCACCACCTTTATCATCCGGCCAAAGAAGGATCTTTTCCGGTTGTTGGGCATGTAGTAGAGAACAAAAAGGAAAAACCAGCATAAGTAAAAAGTGTTTCATATTAAATAAGATTAACCGATAAATATAGTTTTCGGAGCGAATATAGGTAAAATCTCTATATACTCATTGGATATTATAAAAGTATGATTCAAATTAATTTATACCTTTGTTTTATTGAAACATAATGAAAAACATGAAGAAGACACTATTACTTATTATTGTTGGATGCCTCCTTTGTATTCCGGCAATAGCACAGAAAGCTCCCAAATGGATGGATAAGTCAAAGAATGCTGTATTTACAGTTACGACTTATGATAAGGACAACCGTAAGATTAATACAACAACCGGATTTTTTATCAGTGAAACCGGAGAGGCTCTTTCTGCTTATTCCCTTTTTAATGGAGCCAGTAAAGCGACCGTTACACTACCCGACGGTGCAACCTATCCTATAACATATATTATCGGAGCTGATGACCTGTACGATGTCATCAAATTTAAAGTGACGGTTCCTAAGAAGGTTGCCTATCTCCCATTGGCTTCCGATCCTTTAACAGTGGGTACACCGATATACTTATTGGCTTATTCAACTGATAAGAATACACCTTTTAAAGAAGGGGTTATTTCTGAGGTCAGCAAATTAAAAGATCCCTATAGCTATTATAAAGTATCCATTCCGCTAGAATCAGCTCAGGCTAATTCACCCTTGCTACTCGCTTCCGGTCAGGTATTAGGACTAGCACAGGAAGATGCTTCCGGCAAAAATGATGTTTCTTATGCCGTGTCAGCCGGATATGTAAATTCATTACAGCTTTCTACCACCGATGTTTTTAATAGCGTATATACGAATATAGGTATCCGGAAAACGTGGCCTTCTGCTATGGAAGACGCATCTGTTGCCCTTTTTCTGGCTGCCAATTCGCAGGATGCAAAAACATATCTTGAAACACTTAACGATTTCATCGCGACATTTCCCAACGCTGCGGAAGGTTATTTAAGCAGAGCTTCTCATTATGCTAATAAACGTGCGGAGATATCCTCCTCTTCCGATGAGCAGGCTAATTACCTTAATCTTGCTTTGGAAGATCTAAACTCAGCTTCAAAGTTCAGTAACAATAAAGGAGAGAATTATTATAACCAGGCAAAACTGATTTTTGGAGTTGCTTCCGTGGATACAACTATAACAGATAAGAACTGGTCGATGGGTGCTGCACTTGCTTCAATTATCAAAGCGATTGATGAAGATGATCAACCTATTTACCATCAACTGGAGGGCGACATCTATTTTTACTTAGGAGAATATAACAGTGCGTATGAAGCTTATATGAAAGTTAATAATAGTGATTTGGCTTCTTCCAGTTCATATTATTTCGCGGCTAAGGCTTTAGAGAATATCCCCGGTGTACAGATTAGCGATATCATTGTACTGTTAGATAGTACGATATCGAGTATGGGAACACCCACTCCTCCGGAAGCGGCTCCTTACCTATTGGAACGAGTGGATTATAAAACACAATTAAGTCTTTTCCAAGAAGCTTTAGAGGATTATAATCTGTATTACACTTTGGTTAACGGACTGGTAAACGATACTTATTATTATTACCGGGAACAGGTAAAATTCAAAATGGGAGATATGGATGGTGCGTTAGCGGATATTCAAGAAGCAATAAAATTAAACAGCAATTCTCCTGGCTATCTTGCTGAAGAAGGCGCCATATATGTACGCCTGCAAAAATACAATGAAGCATTAGCCAGTTTAGATAAAGCATTGATCATAGCTCCTGACTTTGGAGCTTGTCACCGTCTCAAAGGTATCTGTTTGGTCAGGTTAAATAAGAAAGGAGACGCCTGCGAATCATTCAATAAAGCAAAAGAATATGGAGATCCGTTAGCAAATCGATTAATCAAAGAACATTGTCAATAATGAAACAATTAATTTCAATAACAATCCTAGTAAATTTATTACTATCATTTTCCAGTTGTAAACAAGGACAGCAACAAAAAGAAAATACATCCAAGCAAGAAACTAAAACAGAGGTTAATACAACGCTGTATGATAAATCTTTATCTGAAATAAAACAACTGATTAATGGTAAATGGGAATTGGTTAAAAGTAAGAATGTAAGTGAAGAAAATGAGTTTGAAAATACCTTTATATTATTTGATAATGACAGGTATGTTTGGACTGAAGACGGAGAATCGGAAGAAGGAAAGATGAACTGGAGAAAAACCGATACGGGAAACGGATATGAATCATACCTGATGGATGTTTTCTATGAAGAATATCCTTCTTATCCCTTAGCTATAAAGGGGAATACACTAACTATACAAGATTGTTCTGAAACCGCCTACAAGTATACTTTAGTCAGAGTAAAAGAATAGATATTCTCAAAATGAGCCTTAAAACAAAATATATTTAAGCTTCTGAGCAAAATAAATATAAATTCATTTGAATATATTTGCAGAGAACTAATTTTTAACTAAATGGAAAACAAGAAAATAGATCGCAGAACTGCCGTAAAATATATGGCTCTTATTCCTGCTTTGGCATGTGGATGCTCTTCCGGGAATAAAACTAATAGTAATTCAGAAAGCAACCCTTCACCTGAATCTAATTCTACAGGAAAAGGAGCGACTGTATATATGACGAAGGAGATTTCTTCGC
>DAMCDT010000184.1:0-4664 GCA_032058265.1 Tannerellaceae bacterium | reverse complement strand
AGAAAAGCTACCGGGAAAGTGGGTATTAAACTAAGTATGGGCGAACCGGGAAACAAAAATTACCTGAAACCGGAACTTGTCGCCGACTTTGTTCGCCTGGTAAACGGGACATTTGTAGATGCTAATACGGCTTACGGCGGTAACCGTTCGACAACTGAATTACATCGTAAAGCTGCAGTCGATCATGGATTTACGACTATCGCGCCCGTCGACATTTTGGATGAGGAAGCTGAAATCGATTTACCTGTTTTCAGAGGAAAGCACTTAACGCGGGATATCGTTGGTTCACATTTTAAAGACTATGACTTTTATGTAAACTTATCCCACTTCAAAGGACATGCTATGGGTGGATTCGGAGGAGCCATTAAAAACATGTCGATAGGGTTTGCCTCTTCAGCAGGTAAAACGTTGATACATTCTGCCGGAGCCAGTACTACAGACTGGGGTAACCCCGAACAGGATGATTTTTTGGAATCAATGGCAGAAGCTGCCAAAGCAGTCGCAACCCATTGCGGCGACAAAATTATTTATATTAGTGTGATGAACAACCTTTCCGTAGACTGTGATTGCGACGCTAACCCTGCTGCTCCTCAAATGGCAGATATCGGAATCCTGGCCTCACTCGATCCGGTTGCATTAGACAAAGCCTGTGTTGACCAGGTCTATAATTCGACCGATCCCGGAAAAGAACATCTCATTGAGCGCATGGAATCCCGCCACGGCATCCGTACAGTTGAATACGGAGAAGAAATAGGCTTGGGAACTCAGACTTATGAGTTAGTAATGGTTTAAAATAAGCAAAGAAGGTAGCCGTTGACTCAGCTACCTTCTTTTTTAATTATAATATTGATTCGATAGTATCAAGTTCTTCTTTCGAGAATTGGATATTTTTTATTGTCTTCAGATTATCATGTAATTGTTCAACAGAGCTTGCGCCGATAAGGACGCTTGTTACGCGATCGTCTTTTAGCAACCAAGCCAATGACATTTCAGCTAATGTTTGTCCGCGACTTGCAGCTATATCATTTAATTTGCGGACTTTTTCAATAACTTTATTTGTTACCTGGTCACGCTGCAAGAAGCCCGTTGACTTAGCAGCACGGGACTCTTCCGGGATTCCTTTAAGGTATTTGTTTGTTAGTAAGCCTTGTGCTAATGGTGAAAAAGCTATAACTCCAACGCCTTCATCTTTAAGTAATGGCAGAAGCTTAGGTTCAACCCATCGTTCCAGCATAGAATATTTGGGTTGATGGATAAGGCAATGCACTCTATGTTCTTTCAATACAGCCAGCGCTTTTTTTGTTTCTTCATCATTATAATTTGAGATACCCACATACAACGCCTTCCCCTGTCGTACTATATCAACCAATGCGCCCATTGTTTCTTCAATCGGTGTTTCAGGATCAGGACGATGAGAATAGAATATATCCACATAGTCGATCCCCATCCGTTTGAGACTCTGGTCCAGACTGGCCATTAAATACTTCCGGCTTCCCCAATTACCATAAGGCCCGGGCCACATATCGTATCCGGCTTTAGATGATATGATAAGTTCATCCCGGTAATTCCCTAATCCTTTTTTTAGAATATAACCGAAATTCTCTTCAGCAGAACCGTATACCGGTCCATAATTATTAGCCAAGTCAAAATGGGTAATACCATTATCAAACGCCGTATGGGCTATTTGGATAAAACGGTTAAATACATCGACACTCCCGAAATTATGCCATAGGCCAAGAGAGATAGCGGGCAATAAGATTCCACTCCGTCCGCAACGACGATAGACCATATCATCATATCGTTTTTCATTTGCTTTGTATGCTTCCATAATTTAATTGAAAGTTGAAATTGAAAATTAAGAACGAAATAAATTGATTAAAAATTAAAGGCACAGATAAATGAATACCTGTGCCAAATATAATTTAATTCTGTAAATTTCAACTCCTCATTTTCAAATTTCAACTTTCAATTTTCAATTGTTCAGTCGAACATATGACGGAATTTGCTGAAAATCTTTTCTTTTACCGACTTCTTAGGTTGAAAATTCGGAGAGTTCTCCAGTCCATTCAAAGTTGCTTTTTCTGTCTCCGATAGTGATTCCGGAATATAAACGCTGACATTTACCAATAAGTCACCGGTTCCATAACTGTTAATAGACGGAAGTCCTTTATTACGTAAACGAAGCACCTTGCCCGGTTGAGTACCCGGGTCGATCTTTACTTTTGCTTTACCATCAATGGTTGGTACTTCAACGTTACCACCCAATGCGGCTTGCGGAAAACTTAAAAGCAGATTATAAAGGAGATCGTTCTCATCACGGATCAATTCAGGATGCGGTTCTTCTTCAATCAGGATTAATAAATCCCCATTTACTCCGCCATGACGGGCAGCATTCCCTTTTCCACTCATGGAAAGTTGCATACCTTCTGCAACGCCAGCCGGAATATTCAAGGTGATCACTTCTTCGTCCTTCATAATACCTTCGCCACTGCATGTTTTACATTTCTTCGTGATTATCGTTCCTTCCCCATTACAAGTTGGACAAGTTGACTGGGTTTGCATCTGCCCTAAGATAGTATTGGTAACACGCGTTACCACACCACTTCCGTGACAGGTATCACATGTTTTGGAGCTATTAGATCCTTCAGCACCACTTCCGTGACAAGTCGAGCAAGGAACAAACTTCTTAACCTTGATCTTCTTTTCAACTCCTTTAGCGATTTCGCTTAAGTTAAGTTTAACTTTCACACGGAGATCTGAACCCCGGTTCACACGACGTCCACCCCGTGAACCACCGCCAAAACCGCCAAAGCCACCAAAACCAAAGTGTCCTCCGAAAATATCGCCAAACTGAGAGAAGATGTCTTCCATAGACATTCCACCACCGAAGCCGCCACCACCTGAAGCACCGCCTACTCCGGCATGGCCGAACTGGTCGTAACGCTGACGTTTCTGAGCATCACTCAGCACGTCATAAGCTTCAGCAGCTTCTTTAAACTTCTCTTCGGCATCTTTATCGCCCGGATTTTTATCCGGATGATGTTCAATAGCTTTCTTACGGTATGCTTTTTTTATTTCTTCTACTGTAGCGCTTCTTTCAACGCCCAGTATTTCATAATAATCTCTTTTAGCCATTTTAGTATTTGTTCTTTGCTTATCCTGTTATTCTCCCACGACCACTTTGGCGTGGCGAATTACCTTATCGAATAAGGTATATCCTGTTTGTACATTATCCAGCACCTTTCCTTTTAAATCTTCTTCAGGTGCAGGAATAATGGCTACGGCTTCAAACATTTCAGTATCGAAAGGTTTACCTATAGCATCGATTGCTTTTACACCTTGCTGGGCAAGATAGTTGATGAACTTGTTGTATATAAGTTCAACACCTTCTTTTACTGCGTCAACATCTTCAGCCGTACGTATATTTTGTAAAGCGCGTTCGAAATCATCAATGACGGGAAGTAAATTAGTCAATGCAGATTCACCCCCACTTTTAATTAAATCTGCTTTCTCACGTAGGGTTCGTTTTCTGTAGTTGTCAAACTCCGCCATCAAACGTAAATGCGAATCATTTAGTTCTTTATATTTTTTTCCCAGTAATTCAGATTCTTGCGTCATATTGTCAGTTTGCTCTGATTCTTCTGACGTATTTTCTTCTTCATCCTGTAAATTTGTCTGGCTTTCCTCGTTCAGAAGTTCATCCATTTCCTCCCGCTCCATGTCTTCGTTATGATCTTTACTATTCATAATTTATATTTTATTTTACTTACTTCCTGCTAATTAGATATATACAAATGAACCCGCATTTATACAGAGATCTTATTTGAATTTTAATCTTCCATTCAATAACATATTATTATCAAATATGTTGCCATTTTTATATTTAAGAAGATAGATCGGATATACCTTTATACAGGGCTTCGTGAGGATTATCCTACACCTTCCACTTTTGATTGTAAACTACTGTATATTAAAACAAAAAGAGTGGAAGATAATCTCCCCCAAATAAGTATCCACTTCCACTCGGAATTGACTATGGTCATAATGGCAATTCATGTACATAATTCCAAAATTAAAGTACGTAATTTTTTAAACGGAATGTATCTATTTTGAAAAGTCTATTACCTTTATAAAGTCTTATAGTTTTGTTTAGGAACCCCCAGGGTTTTGAAAACAAAACCCCTTGTTTTTTTCAACCTGTCTTATAAGAAGCTGACACCATAAACTGCCCGTCAAAATATTAGAGGACGTTAGCTATTTAAAACCGGAGGTATCCCAATTATATTTGCAAAGGTACGAAGTGAAAGTAAATATTTTCAGTGGAAGATAACCTTTCACTGAGAAAACCGCTTGGGAAAAGGATTTCAACTGGGTAGTTGAAGGTGTAAGATAGTATCTGAAAGTATAATGAGTTATTGAAAATAACGGATAAATTGTAAAAAATAGTAGTTTGTCATATATCTATTATTACTTTACAAACCTTTAGTTACTTGGAAAATATCTTTACCTTTGCATGTGCAAGTAATATGTTTAAAACTTTATCCACTATGTCGAGAAAAGCAATCCTTTCATCTATACTGATTTTTATATGTTTACTATCAACTGTAGCACAAAATCCTACGATATGCCGTTTAGGATTTACATACGAGATCAGCCAATCAAAC
>DAMCDT010000183.1:0-7828 GCA_032058265.1 Tannerellaceae bacterium | reverse complement strand
AAAAGGCCACCAGGCCCCGCTCCTACTACGATAACAGGTTTCCCTTTAGATACAGCGTTGGATTCAATGGATACATATTCCTGCTCTTCCGGTATCTCATTAATAAACACCCGCACTTTCAGGTTTATATAGATGACACGTTGCCTGGCATCTATCGATCGCTTAAGTACTCTTACAGCTTTAATACCGGAAGGCGCTGTTGCCGTTTCACGACTGACTATCTTAATTAACGCTTGTTCGTTTGCTGCCTGTTCGGGTAGTATGCGCAATTGTAGTTCCTTGATCATCTATGCTTCCAAAAATAATAAAACAATGCTTTCGTATGTACTATACTCATGCGGGAAAATAGCCGCTTGTTGGTCATTTGCTGATATTCATGAATAAAGGAAACAGCGGGTAAGTAAAAGATATCCCATCCTTTTTGATGAACTCTGAAGCAAAAGTCGGCATCTTCAGGACCGTAAAAGATATTTTCATCCAACAGACCGACTTGTTCAATAACTTCTTTTCGTATCAATTGACAAGCTCCTATAACATATTCTACACTGAACGGTTTTATACCAGCCATTTGTTCCCTGTAAAACTGAGAATCGTTCAATTTATCTATTTTCTTTTTAAACTGTTTAGTAAAAGAAAACTTCCGAAATACTGCGCTTAATACATTATAAAATTTAAAGCGGAAAGAGGGATATTTGCGGCAACTATCCTGAATTTCGCCAAAAGAATTCATCAGTTTACAAGCGCATAATCCACAGTTTTCGTTTGTTGCCATAAATGTCATCATAGCAGATATGGCTTCTTTATTCACTACCGTATCAATATCCAACAGCCAGATGAGATTTCCTTTTGCCAGACTGATCCCTATATTCCTGGCCTTAGCCACTCCTTCGTTCTTATCATTAGATATAAATATGATATGGTCGGATTGTACATACGAGCGGATCATATCGACGGTTGAGTCGGTCGAGCCATTATCTACAATAATGATCTCGCAATCAAACCCTGAGGTGCTTTCTAAAACAGAATTAATACAATTCAAGAAATAAAGTTCCGAATTCCAGGTAAGAAGTATAATGCTTAGTTCAGCCATGTCATCCAAAGAGTTTTATCTTTAATGCCCTGAAAGCAATTTTAAAGTCATTGAAAGATGAAAACTTACGGATATTAGTCCAGATAAAACCCGGCGACAGGAAAAACTTCAAATTGTTCTGAAAAAGCAGTTTCTCCATTTGTGCAGAAGTAAGATTAGGATAGTTCAGAATAGAATTGCGCTGTACGTCGGTAGGTACATACTCACCTCCGTCGATCCAACCGTTCTTTTTCGCTAATTCATAGAATTCTGTTGCCGGGAAAGGCGATACTATATTAAACATCACCTGATCGACTTTAAGCTTTTTCGATTTCCTGAATGTTTCTTTAATGGTATCTACCGTTTCGATAGGGCTAGTTCCGATTAAGATATTCAGCTTAACAGGTACTTTATACCTCTTTAGTAAATTAATAGCGTCATATATCTGCGCTTCGGTAATGTCTTTCTTTATATATTTCAATATGTCATCATTAAAAGATTCTACTCCTAAATCCACATACTGGCAATTATATTCCTGCAGCATAGAAGCGATATCTTTATTAATTGCATCTACACGCGCCTGGCATCCCCAGACGATTTGATGTTTCTTTAATGCCTCCCCTATAGTTTTCAGCCGTTTCTTAGTAACAAGGAAATTATCATCCATGAAACCAATGGCCTTATATCCTTTTCCGGCAAGACTTTCTATTTCTGCAACCACATTCTCCGGAGAACGAAAACCAATAGGAGGCTTTTTTCCGTCGTGATCCCTTTTGTATTCTATTTCCCTTGCAAACGTAAGGGAGCTCGGTACGCAGTAAATACATTTGAAAGGACAATTGCGCGACGTAACCATTGCCATATAAGGTGATACCTTGGGTTTCGGATTTGAAAAGGTATAATTCTGAATATGGTGGATTGCAGGGAATGGTAAAGCGTCTAAGTCCTTAATTAATGGCCGCGGTGGATTATTCACCACTGTATTATTAGAAATATCATAATAAGATATACCTTGTATTTCTCTCCACTCGCTTTTGGATGAGAGTAAAGCAACCAGTTCTTTAACGGTATCTTCCGGCTCTCCCCGTACAACTATATCATTGGCATCTTTAAGGAACGTAGAAGTAAAATACGTACCTCCCGGGCCAAGGAAAATACAAAAGGCATCCGGATGAACAGTATGGATATAATCCCTTACCTGTATATCTGTCGGAATGGAAAGATTAACAGACCAGAAAAAGTAACAATCACTCGTATCGTCTTTTAAGAAAGTAAAGCAATCCGCCGCCGACGCTTTGTCAAGAACAAAGTTTTTATACTGAATGTCATATCCTTCTTTTTCCAATAGAGCAACAACCGTTAGCTCATAGATATTGGGCATATCATATACTAGCCGCGTACAACCGGCTGTTCGTTCTGCCGGTTTATGTTCATCTAAAGACGGAGGGGTTAAGAATGTTATTTTCATTTTGCAAATGTAACATTATCCGAACAAGTGCCGGAAAGCTTCTTCTACCTTTTTTACCTGAATGATCTCAATCTTGCATTTTGAAGTATCAAATCCTTTCAGGTTATTATGCGGGATAAGGATGCGGGTAAAACCTAACTTCTCAGCTTCAAGGATGCGTTGCTCGATACGGTTTACCGGACGTATTTCGCCAGAAAGGCCTACCTCGCCCGACATACTTATGCCTCTTTCTATATTTATATCCAGGCTGGATGATAACACGGCGCTGATAACCGCCAAGTCGATTGCCGGATCATTTACTTTCAATCCTCCGGCTATATTCAGGAAAACATCTTTTTGGATTAGTTTAAAACCGGCACGTTTCTCTAAAACCGCCAGTAACATATTCATCCGGCGCAGATCAAAGCCCGTAGCGCTCCGTTGCGGCGTACCATAAACGGCAGTACTGACCAATGCCTGTGTTTCGATAAGGAACGGACGGATACCTTCAATTGCAGCAGCAATAGCTACACCGCTTAACCCTTCATGGTTTTGCGTTAATAAAAGTTCTGACGGATTACTTACCTTACGTAAACCATCTTGCCTCATTTCGTAAATTCCTAATTCCGCCGTACTCCCAAACCGGTTTTTTATACTTCGCAAGATACGGTACATATAATGCTGGTCGCCCTCAAACTGAAGGACAGTATCGACAATATGTTCCAATACTTTAGGCCCTGCAATACTTCCTTCTTTATTGATGTGGCCTATTAATAACACCGGTACGCCACTCTCTTTGGCATATTTAAGGATCGATGCACTACACTCCCTTACCTGTGATACACTTCCGGGAGAAGACTCAACCAATTCGGTATAAATCGTCTGAATGGAATCTACTATCATCAGGTCAGGCTGTACATTTTGTGCCTGTACAAAGATCTGTTCCAGATTTGTTTCACTTAATATATAGCAATCCGGATTATTATGATTGATTCTGTCTGCACGCAGTTTTAATTGTTGTCCGCTCTCTTCGCCTGATACATATAATGTCTTTAGGCCTTTAAGTCCTAAAACCGTTTGCAATACCAACGTAGACTTCCCGATACCCGGCTCTCCGCCGATCAATACCAGCGAACCTTTAACCAGTCCCCCTCCAAGTACACGGTTTAATTCTTCATCCAACAGATCGATACGCGATTCTTCTTCCGAAGTAATATCCCTCAACAATATCGGGCGGGCTTTATCTTTATCCGTCAAACCCGGAATAGAACGTTTAGCAGAAGGTTCTTTAGCTATCAATTCTTCCACATACGTATTCCATTCGCCACAACCGGGGCATTTACCAATCCATTTCGGTGAATCCGCCCCACAATTGGAGCAAATGTATACTGTCTTTGTTTTAGCCATTTTTCAAACTTTGGTGTAAAGGTACAAAAAGGTCATCATTGATTTGTATAAAACATATAGAACCGTTTTCATAAGGTTTTGATGAATGAATAATCACGATATACATGATCGTAATTATGCTGCGATCTTTTAAGCTAAAGCACAGCAATTTATCATGTAAAAGCCACATCCTTTTATCTGCCACCAGCCGGTGGATATTAATCCACCAATTGGTGCATATTAATCCACCGGCTGGTGGATATTGGTGCACCGGCTGGTGGCAGATAAAATGCACCTTAAGAAAATATAAAAACATAGTGAACATTATGAAAAAGATATACAGATAAAGCATTAAATTTTCTTCTATTTTCAAAATAAACCGTATTTTCGCCGTAAACTAATCTGGTCTTATAATGAGCATAAAAGAATTAACCCGTCATTTATTTTTGATCACTATCGTTATATTATATTCTCAAATCATTTCATCATCAAATAGTAAAACGAACGATTTCCTGAAAGAAGATAATAATTCACCATTTCATGTTTTGGTACTGACTGAACGGGGAGGCCAGCACGGAAGCTTTACGGATGCCGGATTGATATGGTTAAAAAAAGAAGCGGAATCACTAAACTTCCGGCTTACGGAGATAAATAACACGAAAGATATAAATGATCGTTTTCTTTCACAGTACGACCTTATTATTCAATTGGATTATCCTCCTTATTCATGGACAAAGGAGGCGGAGAAATCTTTTATAAAATATATTGACGAAGGGCTCGGAGGTTGGATAGGATTCCACCATGCAACTTTATTAGGTGAATTCGACGATTATCCGATGTGGCAATGGTTTTCTGATTTTATGGGAGGGATACGTTTTAAGAACTATATAGCTCCTTTAGCAGATGGGAAAATAATGGTTGAAGATAAAGTACACCCTGTAATGAAGGGTGTGAAAGACACTTTTATTATACCCGATGATGAGTGGTATACGTTTGATAAGAGCCCCCGTCAACATGTTCGTGTATTAGCTTCGGTGGATGAATCGAGTTATCAACCACCGTCTGATATAAAAATGGGAGATCATCCTGTGGTATGGGTAAATGAAAATAAAAAAGCGAAGAACGTTTATTTCTTAATGGGACATAGTGGTAAGCTATTTGATATTGAAAACTTTACCTCTATGTTTCGGAATGCTATCGTATGGGCAGCAGATCATTCTACAGATCATCAGGCTCTTTCCGGATATCCGGCAAACTATGCTTCTGAACCACGCTTTAAAGCGCTCATTTATTATACTAAACAGGCCGAAGAAGCGCATGTAAAGTTTGCCGAAGATGCAGTTGAATTCTTCAAAAGGCTCAATTATGGTGATGGTTTTATACTGGAAACTACTACAGACTTCTCTTCTTATCCTTATGAAAAGCTGAAGGAGTTTGATGTTGTTATAATGCCGAATGTTTCTCCCGCTTCAAAACCTGAAAGGGAAGTATTCGAAAAATATATGGAGAACGGCGGTGGATGGATGGGATTTCATGCGGCTGCTTATAATGATAAAAACACCAACTGGCCATGGTTAGTCGATTTTCTGGGCGGTGGTGTATTTTATTGTAATAACTGGCCTCCTCAGCCGGTTAAATTAATCATAGACAATCCCGTACATACTATTACTAAAAGCCTTCCCGGCACTTTTATTGCTCCGGAAAGTGAATGGTATCAATGGAATCCGAGCCCAAGAAATAACAAAGACGTTGAAGTACTAATGTCTATATCGCCGGATAACTATCCGCTGGGTATAAAAGATGTGGTAAACTTCGGTGATTTCCCGGTAGTATGGACTAATAAAAATTATCGTATGATCTATCTCAACATGGGGCATGGAGATGATGAATTCACGGATGCTACACAAAAGCTTCTGTTTATTAATGCTTTCCGGTGGGTAGTTAGCCAGGATAAGAAAGGTGATCCGTTCTTGAAATAAGAGACATTACTCTTTCAATTCTTTTCCGATACCGACTTTTTTAAAGACGGAAGGATTTCCTTTCTCTTTATAGATATAACCACGGAACATTCCTTCGCTGTTAAATGGCATGGCTATATTACCATCTTTATCTAAAGCGATCAGGCCACCTTCTCCGGCATTGGGGTTAAGCTCTTTATGTATAATGAAATTGGCAGCATCTTCTACTGATTCACCCAGGTATTTATAACGGGCACACAGATTAAAGGCAACGGCGTGACGGATAAAGTATTCTCCATGTCCGGTACATGAAACAGCACAACTATTATTATCTGCATAAGTTCCGGCACCTATTATGGGTGAATCACCAATACGCCCCCAGCGTTTTTTAAATGTTCCACCTGTACTGGTTCCGGCTATGAGGTCACCGTTTTTATCCAGTACTACGCATCCTACCGTTCCGTTCTTATCACTTTCTCTCTTTACCTGTTCCACCCACTGCATTGTTTTGGGAGTAGCGAAATAGAGATTATCATCGACTAATTCCAATCCCTTCTCCGCTGCAAACTGGTCTGCTCCTATTCCACTCAACATAACGTGCGGTGATTGTGTCATTACAGCATAGGCAGCATTGATAGGGTTCTTTACTGTTCTTACACCTGCTACCGCCCCGGCAGAAAGGTCTTTGCCTAACATAATAGAAGCATCCAACTCAAAGGTACCTTCCATTGAAACAGTGGCCCCTTTTCCCGCGTTAAATAATGGGTTATTTTCCAGGTAATTAATAACAGCTATAACGACTTTTGCTCCTTCTTCTCCATTGGACAGGTGTTGATTTCCTATCAGTAAAGCAGAATCAAGTGCCGCATAATAGTTATCGGCAAGTTCCGGATTATTCTGTAATGCTTTCATTGCACCGGCTCCGCCATGAATAACGATGGCATATTCACGCTCTTGGGCATTAATTATTGAAATGGAATATAAAAACGATAAGAGAAAGAAACCTATTTGTTTGTACATGGCTTTATGTTGTTTAGAGATAATTTCAAACAAATATAATGGAATCATTCCTGTAAATACAATGTGAATTGAGTATTTTTGAGACTCTAACTTAATAAATTATGAAAACCGGAACAGGAGATTCGTCGGAGTAACAAAAAAGATGTAGCCCTAAGGCTACATCTTTTTATATCTAAGTTTATTGTCTTTACTGTACTGCCGGAAGAAGTTCGTCATCGTCTTCATCATCCTCTTTAGGTGCGGGACTCACAAAGAAAGCGCTTAATTCATATAATAGATATAATGGAATAAATACGATCATTAATGTAAATGGGTCGCCACTTGGTGTGATAAAGGCTGCCAATACGAGTAATACTACGACTGCATGTCGACGGTATTTCTGGAAAATCGCACGGTTTATAAGACCTAACTTTGATAAAAGCCATGACAATAAAGGCATCTCAAACATAACCCCCATAATAAATATCAACATAAGGAAGTTATCCATATAAGATTCCAGTGATACCTGTTCGGTTATTGCTTCACTGATTTGATAAGTCGCCAGAAACCGAAGTGTGACGGGAAATACCATAAAATAGCCGACCGCACATCCCAGGAAAAACATCCCAGTACCAAAAAGGAAGACCCACTTGACACTTTTTTTCTCATTTTCATAAAGTGCCGGACGAATGAATTTCCATACTTCATACATTAAATAAGGGAAAGCCAGTACCAATGCCAACCAGAAAGAAGTTGTCATGTGAGTAAAGAACTGTGAAGCTAATTTTATATTAAATATATGAATACGGAAAGTAGTATCACAAAAATCACTTACAACACCAAAGAAAGCGGCTGCTTTACAAAATAACTGGTAAGTAAAGAAATCGCCCCGTGTAGGAGCCATAATGATACCATCAAATATACCATGCTCTCCCCGCATAAAAGCGAAGAGAGCTATCATAAAAATAA
>DAMCDT010000182.1:0-7890 GCA_032058265.1 Tannerellaceae bacterium | reverse complement strand
AAGCGATATGCTGGATGAAGAGTTAATTGAAGCATTATCTGAAGATTTACCGGAAGGTGTTCCGCATGTTTTTATTTCTTCAATTACCAATTTTGGGATCGTAGAATTAAAAGATATTCTATGGAATGAATTAAATAAAGAAACGTTTCATGAAGTCGAACGTATTGTTCACAAGGATTTAGACTTATCAACTCTCCCATTGGATGAATCGGACGATCTTATTTTCCCTGTGGAATTAGATGATGACGACGAACTGGAAGAATATGACTGGGATGACGATGAATATCCGGAATAATGATGTATTAAAAATTAAGCATTTCTCTAACCTGGAGAAATACAATAAGATTACCCATTTCATATCCACCCGTCATGGTGGAGTCAGTACCGGAAACTACGCTACCCTTAATCTTAGTGAATATGCCGGAGACGATCTGGTTGCCGTTCAAAAGAATAGAGAAATACTTTGTAACTCATTAGAAATATCGACAGGAGATTTATATGTTCCTTTTCAAGTACATGGTGATAGAATAGCTTTACTTGATCGTCATTTTATATCTTCTTCTATAAAACACCGACGGGATTATTTGCTAGGTGTAGACGCTTTAGTTACTGATATTTCCGGAATTACTATTGCTGTCTCCACGGCAGATTGTGTACCAATCCTTCTTTATGCTCCTGATAAAAACCTCATTGCTGCTGTACATGCGGGATGGCGCGGTACCGTACAACGAATAGTCGAGAAAACCGTTCGATTCATGCAGGATTATGCGGGGTGTGATGTAAAACAAATGATTGCCGGAATAGGTCCGTCTATCAGCATGGAATCTTTCGAGGTTGGAAAGGAGGTTGTGGATGCTTTTATCGATGCAGGTATGGATATTCGTTCAATATATAAACGCAATGAACAATCAGGCAAAGCGCATATCGACTTATGGAAAGCCAATGAGATACAATTATTGGATGCTGGTTTAAATGGCACCCATATAGAACTTGCATCACTATGTACTTATATAAATCATGAAGATTTTTTTTCAGCCCGCCGTTTAGGCATTAACAGTGGCAGGTTTTTATCAGGTATCAGGTTAATGAATAATTAGTATAGTGCTATATGATTCATATAAGAATATCAGAAGAAATAAGTAATGTTTGTCCAGACTTGCACGTCTTAGCTCTATCCTGCAATGTAAAGAATACGCCTTCGGATATACACTTGTGGGAGGAAATTACACAATTGGAAAATTCTATAAGATCCACATATAAAATTGAAGATATCAATAAATTACTACCAATAAAATCAACAAGGGATGCTTATAAGAAATTGGGGAAAGATCCTAATAGATACCGTCCGTCTGCCGAAGCATTATATCGTCGCATAGTAAAAGGCTTGCCCCTTTACAGGATCGATACATTGGTTGATATTATAAATATGGTTTCCATAAAAAGCGGATTCTCTATTGGTGCATTTGATATAGAAAAAATTAGTGGTGATGAATTAGTTCTTGGAGTAGGTAAAGAAGGCGAAATATATCACGGAATCGGACGAGGAGAATTAAATATAAGTGGCCTGCCGGTTTATCGGGATAAAATAGGTGGAGTAGGTACACCAACCAGTGACGAAGAACGTACAAAGATTGATATTAATACAACCAAATTGTTAATAATAGTAAACGGATATTCTGGCATGGATGGATTACTTGATGCTGAAAATTTCGCAATTAAACTATTAAAAAGATACGCAAAAGCAGAAAACATTAACAAAGCGCTCATCCACCATTAAGGCTAATTTAGGCATTTATTCCTAATTGTTAATGTTTACTAAAGTTAAAAAGATCCGTTTTTTATGCTAAAAAACATATATTCCTTTCTGTATTAATTTATTAATACATACTTTTGCCTACGATTAATAAAAAATATAACCAAAAGATGATCGAATTAATTGGAACAAATGCCGGCCTGGTATGGAATGCGTTAAATGAAGGCGGCAAAATGAGTGTAAAAGAAGTAAAAAAACAAACAAAAATCAAAGCAGATAAAGATATATATGCTGCATTTGGTTGGTTGGCAAAAGAAGGCAAATTGGCTTTCGATGAGATTGAAGGGGAATTCTTCGTTTCGCTTATCTAATGTAGAAACGATTAAATTGTTGGAAGGCTGTTCGATTTGAACGGCCTTTTTTGTCTCTAAATGTTATAGATTAAAATAATTAAGACGACAGTTGTTAAATTCAAATCAAAAAATTACTTTTGTAAAAGAATTTGGTGCAAAATGACCGATGATCAGAAAAGATTGTTAGCTGTTTTTGAAGTAAGAGTTCACGATTTAGTCGCTGAATGTGAAAGGCGAAATAAATTAATCGATGAACTTTCTATTAAATTAGCTTCAAAAGACGATGAATTAAAGCAAGCAATTCAAACGATCGAAGAGTTGAGGATCAAATATGACAGTTTAGTAAACGCACAGGTCGTTTCCATAAATGGAGATGATTTAAAGAACGCGAAACTAAAATTGTCAAAATTAGTGCGGGAAGTCGATAAGTGCATTGCACTATTAAATGAATAGATGTGATGGACGAAGATAAATTTCTTATACATTTAAAAATAGCCGAAAAAGAATACGGTCTTTGGATAAATCGAAAAGATGAACAATTGGCGCGAGACGCAGCTAAACAGATAAGAAACAAGATGATTCAATACCGGCAGGCTTTTTCAAAATCAGATGTGGATGTAAAAGATTTGTTAGCCATGGTAGCTCTCCAGTTGTCTATGGATAATTTGACACTGGAAGATAAAAATGACACTGCTCCTTTTACAGAAAAGATAAAACAATTAACTGTTGAGTTGGAAACATACCTGAAAGACAAGTAATTTTTAGTCGTATATTAAATAAGTTTTCCGCACTACATGCACATTTACTGTGCTATGTGAGTGCTTTTTTTATATATAAATATAAACACCTAATAGTTAAATTAAATGGAAATGTATATAATTATATCGATAGGGACCTTTATTCTTGGAGGATTTCTAGCTTGGATCGTTATGCGTTTCTTCTTCAAATCGAAATATAATACGATGTTAATTGAAGCAGAAAAAGAAGCAGAGGTCATTAAAAAGAATAAATTACTGGAAGTAAAAGAAAAATTTATTCATCTGAAAGCTGACTTAGAGAAACAGGTATCTGCCCGTAACTCTAAAATTCAATCAGTAGAAGCTAAACTTAAGCAAAAGGAACTGACAATTAACCAACGCCAGGAAGAATTACAAAGGAAAAATAATGAAGTAGAAGTTGTCAAAGAAAATTTGAGGGTACAACTTGATTTAGTAGACAAAAAGAAACAAGATCTTGATAAGCTTCATCAAAAGGAAGTTGAACAATTAGAAGCTCTTTCAGGCCTTTCTGCAGAAGAAGCGAAAGAACGTTTATTTGAATCATTAAAAGAGGAAGCGAAATTACAAGCTTCATCTTACATTAATGAAATAATCGAAGAGTCTAAAATGACAGCTAACAAAGAAGCGAAAAAGATTGTCGTACAATCCATCCAACGTGTCGCAACTGAAACAGCTATTGAAAACTCAATTACCGTATTTCATATAGAATCTGATGAAATAAAAGGACGTATTATTGGTCGCGAAGGCCGGAATATACGTGCTCTTGAAGCCGCAACAGGTATTGAAATTGTTGTAGATGATACCCCTGAAGCGATTGTTCTATCGGGTTTTGACCCTATACGTCGTGAAGTAGCAAGATTGGCATTGCATCAGTTAGTACAGGATGGACGTATTCATCCGGCCCGTATTGAAGAGGTAGTATCAAAGGTACGTAAACAGGTTGAAGAGGAAGTGATTGAAACCGGTAAGCGGACCGCAATTGATTTAGGTATTCATGGATTACATCCCGAACTTATTCGTTTAATAGGTAAAATGAAGTATCGTTCATCTTATGGACAAAATTTATTGCAACATGCTCGTGAAACAGCTAATCTTTGTGCTGTGATGGCTTCTGAATTGGGTTTAAACCCGAAGAAAGCAAAACGTGCAGGATTATTGCATGATATAGGTAAGGTTCCTGATGATGAACCGGAATTACCACACGCCATATTGGGAATGAAACTTTGTGAAAAATATAAAGAAAAGCCTGATATATGCAATGCAGTTGGTTCACACCATGACGAGGTTGAAATGCAATCTTTATTAGCTCCGATTGTTCAGGTTTGCGATGCTATTTCAGGTGCACGACCGGGTGCGCGTCGTGAAATTGTAGAAGCATATATTAAACGCTTGAATGATTTGGAACAATTAGCATTAAGCTACCCCGGTGTTGTAAAAACTTATGCGATACAGGCCGGTAGAGAATTACGCGTAATTGTTGGAGCTGATAAGATAGATGATAAAGATACCGAAAATCTTTCTAACGAAATCGCTAAAAAGATCCAGGATGAAATGACTTATCCGGGACAAGTTAAGATTACTGTTATACGGGAAACTCGCGCAGTAAGCTACGCGAAATAAATAAAGACAATATCATTTATGTGGAAATGAATTCAGTTGTAATACTGGATTCATTTCTTTTTTTGTATTTTCAAGGCAAATCACTTCCATCAAAACTAATTGGAAGAAGAGAAGTTGCGTTTTCAATCATATATATTTTTTGCGATCCGCATAGCAAAACCCTTAAAGGATATTTGAAACGCTTTTCCACCTCCAGCATAACCTGTCGGCATCCACCACAAGGAGAAATCATTTCCACTTGCTTTCCGTTGGTAACTGCTGCAATTGCTATAGCCAACACTTTTACATCCGGATATTGAGTATTTGCAGAAAATAAAGCGACTCTCTCAGCACACAATCCTGATGGGTAAGCAGCATTTTCCTGATTACTTCCGGTAATTATCACATCATTCTCAAGCAGCACAGCTGCACCTACATGAAAATGAGAGTAAGGGGCATAAGAATTATTTGTAGCAGAATAAGCTGCGTCTACCAGTCTAGTATAAATACGGGATAGTTCATTTTTAGATAAAACATTTATTTTTGTTTCAACTGTAATTTCTTTCATAAGAATATTTTTTATACAAATATATTCAACCTAAATAATTTTAATTAGATTTGACTATAATAATTATTCTATTATAATATGAAAAATTAAAAGACACGCAGCATAATATAATTTAAATACTTGATAATATCTAACAAAAAAGCAGGATCACCTTAGAGGCAATCCTGCTTTACTTTTTTATAAGGAAAATGATTATGCTTCTCCTTCAATTTCTTTTATTGAAACATAAGATCTGTTTTCTTTTCCTTTATGGAAAAGTACAACGCCATCCACTAAAGCATGTAATGTATGGTCTTTACCAATACCTACATTTTTACCGGGATGATGAGTTGTCCCTCTTTGGCGAACAATTATATTTCCTGCTTTGGCAACTTCGCCACCAAAAAGCTTAACTCCTAATCGTTTGCTATGTGATTCACGGCCGTTCTTCGAACTACCCACACCTTTTTTATGTGCCATTTCTTTACTACTTCTTTAAATGTTAAGCAATAATTTCTTTAATACTCACTTCGGTAAACTGTTGACGGTGTCCGTTCAATTTACGATACCCTTTTCTTCTTTTCTTGTGAAAAACCAACACTTTATCACCTTTCACAAGAGGAGAAAGAACTTCACATACCACTTTAGCACCTACAACGGTAGGAACACCTACTGTTACCGCTCCATCATTGTCAACCAATAATACTTTATCAAATTCAACAGTGGCACCACCTTCAATATCTTTAATGTGGTGAACGAATAACTTTTTGCCTTGTTCAGCTTTGAATTGCTGTCCATTAATTTCTACAATTACGTACATCTGTCTTTATTCTTTAAACAGGTTATTTCCGGGGGTGGATGCATTGATTTACAGACATCACTTTTTTACCCTTGAGGAATCAGAGCGCAAAATTACATCATCTTTAACTAATGTGCAAGCTTTCAGATTCTTTTTATTAATATTGTATCTTTGAAATTTACGAATCACCCTATAATTGATAATTTATGAATTACTATGAATTGATATTCTGTTACGACTCATCCATTCACACCGAAATAATAAATGACGTTTTAGCTGCCGAACTAGGTGAGATTGGTTTTGAAAGTTTTTCTACAACAGAAGAAGGTCTATTGGGATATATCGATGAAAAGAAATATGACAAAAAAGAAGTTGAAAACAGACTGGCACAATTTCCCATTGAGAATGTTACTTTCTCCTATAAGGAAAAATACATCGAAAGTAAAGATTGGAATGAAGAGTGGGAAAAAAATTATTTCCAACCAATCAGTATTGGGCAAGATTGTATTATTCATGCTTCTTTTCATAATGTGAAGCCGATTTATAAATACGATATTACAATTGATCCTAAAATGGCGTTCGGCACCGGAAACCATGAAACAACTTCGTTGATGATTGAAGAAATGTTGAAATTAGATTTAAAAGATAAGGCTGTTCTTGATATGGGCTGTGGTACGGCAGTATTGGCTATCATTGCTTCTATGAAAGAAGCCGGGAGAATAGCGGCAATTGATATTGATGAATGGGCATATAAAAATGCGCTTGAAAATATTCGTTTAAATCAAACTTTAAATATCGAAATTAAGCTGGGGGGTGCTGAACAAATACAAGGTTTTGAGAAATTTAATATCATTTTTGCGAACATTAACCGCAATATTCTGTTAAAAGATATACAAACTTATGTAGCAGGTATGAAACCTGAAGCACTCCTTTATATGAGTGGTTTTTATGTGGAAGATATACCTATGTTGATAAATGAAGGCAAAAAATATGGATTAAGTTTCATATCACATACAGAAAAAAATAACTGGGCAGCGATAAAAATGCAACTTCTTTCAACATAATTTAATATAAATGGAGGATAAACCGCAAACTATCACTAGCTTTAAAACGTTATATAAATATAAACCATTAAAAGTAAAGAATTATGAAAACTGGAGATTCAAAATTATTAGTAGGATTGTTAATTGGTGCTGCACTAGGCGCTACAGTAGTTTATATGGCCACAACTGACAAAAAAGACCAAATTTTGGATGAATTGAATGCACTGGCCGAAAAAGTAAAAGAAGGCTACCATCATGCTGTTGCTAAATACCACGAAGGTAAAAGCGAAATAAAGAAAGAAGTTGATGAAATAATCTCTGAATAAATTATTCAATGGATAAAGATGCTGGACAAATATTCCGTGAACTGAAAGAAGACATTACAGTTTATGCGGAATCTAAATTTGAATTATTCAAGTTAAGCGCATACGAGGCGGCCGGTAAAGTAACCGGCCTCCTGGCTTACGGCTTAATATTGATATTCCTTGCTTTATTTGCTTTATTATTTATCTTTTTCTCCGTAGGCTTTTTATTGGGTGAATTATTTAATTCTATCGGATTAGGTTTCGCCTGTGTAGCCGGATTATATATTATTTTAATGATAATTGTTATTGTGGCCAAGAAAAGTGTAAAGAAATTAGTTATTAATCAAGTAATCGAAGCATTAACTACAAATGATGATAATGAAGATGGAACCGACAGTAAACAAAAAGTTACCGACCCCACTGGAGAAGTTACAGTTCAGTAAGTATTACGCAAATATCAGAAGCCGGGAAGCTGCACAAAGACTGAATGATAATTTTACATATATCCAAAATAATACAGGAGGTATATTGCTTTCAAGTATAACTTCACTGATATTCCCTGGAAGTAAACATGAAAAGAAAGAGCCAAGCAGTTTCACCACTTCGTCTCTTCTACCTGCCATAATTAACAGAAAACCGGGTTTTTCAGAAATCTTAGGAATTGGCTCCGCACTATTGCCTCATATTTGGACAATTGCAAAGCCTATCTTAT
>DAMCDT010000181.1:0-7923 GCA_032058265.1 Tannerellaceae bacterium | reverse complement strand
TTTGTTAATAAGAGAAATAAAACACAACTTATTTACGGAATGCGTTGGGTTTGGGGGCTTTTATTTACATGTCTATTATTGTTTTTATCTATACAGATAACGGCATATCATGAATCCAGGCCTATGGATACATCCACCAAATTACATGAAATTGCTAAGTCTACCCAACAAAATCTTGTGGGGTCATTTGAAAAATTATCTATATCCGATACGGAGAAATCAGTTCTTTCTACCATTACATTAGGTTATCGTGAAATTATGCCGAAAGAAGTGCGTCAACAATTCTCGCTTACCGGAGTGGCACATATCCTGGCAGTTAGTGGATTTCATATAGGTGTGGTGGCTGGTTTTCTTCTTTGGATTTTTTCTTTCCTTTCCCATTATGCTGTCGGAAGATGGATACGATACATTATTACATTATTATTAATTGGGGTATTTACATCCGTCACTGGTTTTGCCGCATCTGCCGTCCGTGCGGCTCTTATGTTGACATTATATCTAACAGGGAGGCAATTACGATATACAACAGACAGGTATAATACATTGGCCGCTTCCGCCTTTTGCATGTTAGTTTATAACCCGTTTTATCTTTTTGATATTGGTTTTCAGTTAAGCTATCTAGCTGTTTACTTTATATTATATTTGCAACCCCGTATTAGTAAATGGATAGATGTAAAAAATCCATTACTAGCCACACCTTGGGGGTGGATAACCGTCACTTTATCGGCACAAACCGGAGTTACTTTTCTATGTTTGTACTATTTCGGCCAGTTTTCTACGGTTTTTATATTTACAAATTTACCTCTGACACTCATATCAACCTTATTGATTCCTCTTACGCTTACTTGGATAATGCTTCCTGCTTGGTTACCGGGAGTTCAATGGCTGCAAAGTTGTATTGAGTGGTTAGTACATAGTATGGTTTGGATAGTAGACCGGTTTAGCCATATCCCGGGAAGTTCTCTGTCTTTTCCATTCGGGTTTGAAATAATGATTTTGAGTTATGGATGCCTCATCATATTCCTGCTTTATATAAATGACAAACGTCCACGGTTATTGATCATGTCCTTTTTTATATTATTTATTATAATGTTTATACTCCTTATTGAGAAATATTTACAACTTAAAATATAAAAATGTCGTAACTTTGAGCCCGAAAACATAAATAGATATGCTCACAAAAGTTATTCAGGAGGAACAAATTCAAAAAGCCCGGAAGTATGTGGAGAAAGGCGATAGCTTTGTTATCGTAACCCATGTCACGCCGGACGGAGATGCTATTGGTTCTTCCTTAGGATTATTTCACTTTTTGAATGAACTGGGAAAAGATAATGTCACAGTTATTGTTCCGAATGATTTTCCTTCTTTCTATAAATGGATGCCCGGGGTAAAAGATATTCTGATCCATGAAAAGTATCCTGATTATGCAGAGCAATTGATAAGAGATGCAGATGTTCTTTTCTGCCTTGATTTTAATGAGCCGAAACGTATCGGAAAACTGGCTCCTGCAGTGGTTGCATCGGATGCGCGCAGAATAATGATCGATCACCATCTCGATCCGGCAGACTTTTGTCGGGTAACCATTTCCTATCCTCAAATATCTTCCACCAGCGAACTGGTATTTCGTTTTATTTGCCGGATGGGAATGTTTGACATGATAACGGAGAAAGGTGCTGAATGTATCTATACCGGTATGATGACAGATACGGGGGCTTTCACTTATAATTCAAACGAACCGGAGATATATACGATAATCAGTGAGTTGATAAAGAAAGGAATTGATAAAGACGCGATCTACCGGAAAGTAAATCAGGTGTATTCGGAATCCCGCTTGCGTTTAATGGGATACACTCTATATGAAAAAATGAAAGTTTATCCCGAATCACAAACGGCTCTTATCACCCTATCGAGAGAAGAACTGGAAAAATTCCGGTATGTTACCGGGGATACGGAAGGCTTTGTAAACTTCCCGTTAAGTATTAAAGGTATAGTATTTACTGCCTTTATGCGCGAAGATAATGATTATATCAAGGTTTCGCTTCGTTCGGTAGGCGATTTTCCATGTAATGAATTTGCTGCTAAATACTTTAACGGAGGAGGGCATAAGAATGCTTCCGGAGGAGAATTCTATGGATCATTGCCGGATGCAGTTGCTACTTTTGAGAAAGGATTGAATGAATTTAATCCTAATAAATCGGAAGAATTAAATAATAATGCCTCAGATATGGCATAGATTACATACATTTGTCTCGTATTTTAAAAGAATTACACATGAAAAAAGGTTTTAATATATTGATGATTTTGTGCGTTGCTTTGGTTGTTTTATCATGTAATAATAATAAATCCTATACGGATATGCTCAAAGCGGAACGAAAAGCAATCGACCGTCTGAAAGAAGAAGAAGGGCTTGTTTTTCTGAAGCATTTTCCAGAAGATTCCGTATTTAAATCAAATGAGTTCTTTGAACTTTCCAGCGGAGTATATATAAATATTGTAAACAAAGGGAATGGAAACAGGCCTACAAGTGAAACGGATATAAATTGTCGTTTTCAGGTCAGAGCACTTTTAGGCGATACATTTACAGCCAGCAATATAGGCAGTAATAGTAATGGTACATATCCTGTAACATTCAATTATGGAACGATGGCGTTAAAAACTTCATCAGATTTTACTTATTTCTTTAGTCAGGGACTTGCTTCCGGATCACAATATGTAGGCGACAGCTCTGAAGTAAAATTAATTGTTCCATTTAAAGTTAGTTCTTCGGATATGATGACCAACGGTATACCTTTATATTTTGAAAGAGTACAATATCGTTTCGATCCAAAATAACATAACTTATGACTCTAATTAAATCTATCTCCGGTATACGCGGTACTATCGGAGGAAGTCCTGAAGATGGACTTAATCCGTTAGCTATTGTGAAGTTCGTAGCGGCCTACGCTACATTTATCCGGAAAAACTCAAACGCTAAATCAAACAAGATCGTAGTAGGACGGGATGCACGTATCTCAGGGCCTATGGTAAAACAAATTGTTTTAGGAACATTGACCGGCATGGGGTTTGATGTAGTCGACCTGGATATGGCGACTACTCCAACGACAGAATTGGCCGTCGCTATGGAAAAAGCTTGTGGAGGTATTATCCTTACAGCCAGTCATAATCCGAAACAATGGAATGCACTGAAACTATTAAACGAAAATGGCGAGTTCTTAAATGCTGCTGAAGGACAAGAGGTTTTAAACCTGGCAGCGTCTGAAGAGTTTGTTTTTGCTGATGTCGATCATCTTGGCAAAGTAATTCCCGATGATACTTATAAGCAGAAACATATTGAAAGTGTTTTAAATCTGGAGCTTGTAGATGTAGAAGCTATAAAGGCAGCCAATTTCCGCATTGCAATAGATGCTGTTAATTCAGTGGGAGGAATTGTTCTTCCTGATCTTTTGTATGCTTTAGGAGTGAAAGAAATATTCAAATTGCACTGCGCTCCCCATGGAAATTTCTCTCATAATCCGGAGCCATTACCGGAAAACCTTACAGAGATTTCAGCCTTAATGAAACAAGCTAAAGCAGATGTCGGGTTTGTCGTAGATCCGGATGTAGACCGTTTGGCTATCGTTTGTGAAAATGGTGAGATGTTTGGTGAAGAATACACATTGGTTGCTGTGAGCGATTACGTACTTACCCATACTCCGGGCAATACGGTGAGCAATTTAAGTTCGAGCCGTGCTTTGAAGGATGTCACCGAATCTCATGGAGGAACATACACCGCTGCGGCAGTAGGTGAAGTAAATGTAGTAGCTAAGATGAAAGAAACGAACGCAGTAATTGGTGGAGAAGGCAACGGTGGCGTTATCTACCCAGCCAGTCATTATGGCCGTGACGCTCTGGTTGGTATTGCTCTTTTCTTAAGCCATCTGGCTAAAAAGAAAATGAAAGTCAGCGAGCTGCGTGCTGCTTATCCTCCTTATTTTATTTCAAAACAGAAAGTTGAATTAACACCTGAAATAAATGTGGATGCCATACTTGAAAAAGTGAAAGAAAAGTTTGCACAATACGATATCACGGATATAGATGGTGTAAAGATTGACTTCCCTGACAAATGGGTACATCTTCGTAAAAGCAACACAGAACCAATTATCCGTATTTATTCGGAAGCCCCAACCATGAAAGAGGCTGAAGAAATAGGTGGTCAGTTGATTACCATAATCAACGAAATGTGTAAATAGAAAATATTATATAGTTTTATAAAGCCCACCTGTTCCGTTAAATTGATAGGAACAGGTGGCTTTATTTTTATAAATCATTAGTTTATACTTCTAAAATAATGTACATCGTTTAAAAAACGACCTAAATAAGTTTCAAACTTTAAGTACGTTAAATATTGATATGTTTTTTTACGGAAAACTTCCTTAACTAACCAAAGGTTATAATTGTAGATCGCTTAATTATTTATATCTTTGCACGATTTATAACGATACATAGTTTTACAGATGGAAGAACTTAAGCATGAGTGCGGCGTCGCCATGGTCCGATTACTAAAACCCTTAGAATATTATCATCAGAAATATGGTAGTTGGATGTACGGTTTGAATAAACTCTATCTGTTAATGGAAAAGCAGCATAACCGTGGACAAGAAGGTGCCGGTTTGGCTTGTGTAAAATTGGAGGCAAACGCCGGTGAAGAGTATATGTTCAGAGAACGAGCTGTCGGAACCGGAGCCATCACAGAAATATTTGCTTCCGTCCATCAACATTATAAAGATATACCCAAGGAGAAATTACTTGATCCTTATTTCGCTAAGACAAAACTCCCATTTGCAGGGGAACTTTACATGGGCCACCTGCGTTACAGTACTACCGGCAAGTCCGGTATTTCTTTTATCCATCCGTTTCTACGCCGTAACAACTGGCGTGCGAAAAACCTGGCTCTTTGCGGCAACTTTAATCTTACGAATGTACAAGATATATTTAAAGAGATAACCTCGATAGGGCAACACCCCCGTCAATATGCCGATACATACATAATGTTAGAGCAGATGGGACATCGTTTAGACCGGGAGGTGGAACGAATATACCAGGAATGTGAGAAAGAAGGATTAAAAGGTATGGACATAACGCATGCGATTGAAGATCGCGTGGATATGTCTAATGTACTGAAAAAATGCACACCGATGTGGGACGGTGGTTTTGTTATTTGTGGATTAACCGGAAGTGGCGAGTCATTCAGCGTACGTGATCCCTGGGGAATTCGTCCGGCATTCTATTATAAAGATGATGAGATCGTTGTGGTTGCATCGGAACGTCCGGTTATACAAACAGCCATGAATGTTAAAGCCGACGATGTAAAAGAACTGGAAAGGGGCGAAGCAATCATCGTAAGCAAAGAAGGAAAAGTAAGAACTTCACAGATAGTTAAACCAAAGAAATTAAGTGCCTGTTCATTTGAACGGATTTATTTCTCACGGGGTAGCGATGTCGATATCTATAACGAACGGAAACAATTAGGAAAAAACCTGGTTCACCCAATCCTGAAAGCGGTTGATTATGATATTAATCATACCGTATTCTCATTTATCCCAAATACGGCTGAGGTAGCTTATTTCGGGCTTCAGGAAGGTTTAAATAAATATCTCAACAAGAAAAAGAAAGAGTGGATTGCCGGACGGAATACATGGATAAGTGAAGAAGAACTCGAAGAGATCCTTTCTATCCGTATCCGAACGGAAAAGGTGGCCATTAAGGATATAAAGCTCCGGACGTTCATTGCTGAAGGAAACAGCCGCAATGATCTGGCAGCTCACGTATATGATATAACTTACGGAAGTATCATTCCGGGGGTTGATAATCTAGTAGTGATAGATGATAGTATTGTACGGGGAACAACACTTAAGCAAAGTATCATCAGCATACTTGACCGTTTGGATCCGAAGAAGATTGTAATTGTTTCTTCTTCTCCCCAGGTCAGGTATCCCGACTACTATGGTATAGATATGTCTCGAATGAATGAATTTATCGCTTTCAAAGCAGCCATAGCCTTATTGGAAGAGAGGGAACAAGTCTCTGTGATACACGAAGTATATAAAAAAGCAAAGAGACAGCAATCGCAACCGGACACTAAGATCGTGAATTATGTAAAAGATATCTACGCGCCATTTACAGACGAGGAGATATCTGCTAAGATGGTTGAACTACTTACTCCTGAAGGAACAAAAGCAAAGGTTGAAATAGTTTATCAAACATTGGAAGGGCTGCATGTTTCTTGCCCCGATCATCCGGGCGATTGGTACTTTTCGGGGGATTATCCGACACCCGGTGGTGCCCGTATGGTGAATAATGCTTTTATTAACTTTATGGAAGAAGAGTATTTGAATAAGAATATCCAACTTCCTATTTAAGATTTAATTATTGAATAAATATATGCAGACAGACAGAACAGCGACTCTGATTTTAGATGATGGGAATGTTTTTCATGGAATATCATTCGGATATGAAAAGCCTGTTGCCGGAGAAGTAGTGTTTAATACGGCCATGACAGGTTATCCGGAAAGTTTGACAGACCCCTCTTATGCTGGACAATTAATGGTACTTACCTATCCGTTGATCGGTAATTACGGGGTTCCTCCACGAACATTCGAAGCAGATGGGATTTCTACCTTTATGGAAAGCGACCGTATTTATGCTGATGCTATTATCGTCAGCGATTACAGTCATGAATATAGTCATTGGAATGCTGTCGAGAGTTTAGGCAACTGGCTAAAGAATGAGAAGATTCCCGGTATTTATGGGATAGATACGCGTGCATTAACCAAATTACTGCGCGAGAAAGGTAGTATGAAAGGAAAGATCATTCTCGATGATCCGGAAGAGATCGACTTTTGTGATCCAAATGCTATCAACCAGGTTGCCCGTGTGTCGACTAAAGAAGTAATAACTTACGGCGCAGGCGAAGGAAAGAGAAAGGTTATTCTGGTAGACTGTGGTGTAAAACATAATATAATTCGGTGTCTGTTAAAACGAAACGTTACAGTCATACGTGTCCCGTGGGATTATGATTATAATAATATGGACTTTGACGGTATCTTCATAAGTAATGGACCTGGTGATCCCGACACATGTGTCGAAGCCGTTGATAACCTTCGTAAAGCCCTATCAGGTGATAAACCTATTTGCGGGATATGTATGGGAAATCAATTATTGGCAAAAGCAGGCGGGGCTTCCATCTATAAATTAAAGTATGGACATCGCAGCCATAACCAACCTGTACGGATGGTGGGATCAAATAAATGCTTCATTACTTCCCAGAATCATGGATACGCTGTTGACAATGACACATTGGGTGACGAATGGGAACCGCTCTTTATCAATATGAACGACGGTACAAACGAAGGAATCAAACATAAAACAAAACCTTTCTTCTCTTCACAGTTCCATCCCGAAGCCAGTAGCGGGCCAACGGATACGGAGTTTATATTCGACTTATTTGTCGAATCAATTGAAAATGGAAAATTGAAAATGAAAAATGAAGAAGATAAAATTAAAGATAATTTTCAATTTTCAACTTTGGCTAAGGCCGATTTACAATTCAATTTTCAATTAAAAAAGGTCCTTGTTTTAGGTTCCGGCGCTCTCAAAATAGGTGAAGCAGGAGAATTTGACTATTCAGGCTCCCAGGCATTAAAGGCAATTAAGGAAGAGGGTATTGAAACGGTGCTGATTAATCCCAATATTGCTACTGTTCAAACATCAGAAGGAGTCGCTGATACAGTTTATTTTCTCCCCGTTACTCCTTTTTTTGTGGAGAAAGTAATCGAAAAAGAACGTCCTGAAGGCATACTTTTGGCTTTTGGTGGTCAGACAGCATTAAATTGTGGGGTGGCTTTATATAGGGAAGGTATTCTCGAAAAATATAATGTTCGCGTA
>DAMCDT010000180.1:0-7927 GCA_032058265.1 Tannerellaceae bacterium | reverse complement strand
ACCAAAGAGCGGATCATAGATTTCACCTAATAAACCATTTACTGATTTGGCATAAATAGAATCAATCTGAACGGTGGTAGCCTGAAGTAAAAAAGTATCCGCATAAACGGATGCAACATCATCATCAGGCCGCATAGATGGCCCAACCAGGCCCATATCATCATTACAACTGTTAAAGGCTAAAAACGCAATAACAACGCCAAGTATAAAAAACTTAGTCTTCATCATCATATTTTAATTTGTAGATTCTAATACCTTATCATAGAATTCATTATACGAATCCATATAAATATCCGGAGATTGAAAGGGAAGAAATGGTTTCCCATTTTGAGTAGATATATAAGCTGTAATTTCAGAATTAATTGATTCACTGCCCTGAATTATGCCATCAGAAAAATCAATGGCTAATTTCGATAAGGCGACAAAACTGGCATCTTCCTTAATATTGGAGACATCTTCGTCTGTGGCTCCGTCCATTTTCAATTTGTCGGCAAAATCTTTCCTGAAAGGAGTTTTGAAATCATCAGCATATACTGAGTATACTATTTTAGCATCTTTCAAACAGGGGTCGTCCGCATACATCCTCTTAATGTAAAGAGCCGTTAAAGCAGACATCCAACCGTGACAATGAATCAGATCGGGCATCCAGCGAAGTTTCTTGATTGTCTCTAATACACCGCGAATGTAAAAGATAGACCGTTCATCATTATCTTCGTATTCATTCCCATTCTCATCGCTGGTAGCATATTTACGTTGAAAGAAATCTTCATTATCGATAAAATATACTTGCATTCTGGCAGATTGAATAGATGCAACTTTAATAATCAACGGATGATCGGTATCGTCTATAATTAAATTCATACCGGATAAACGAATCACTTCGTGTAATTGGTTACGTCGTTCATTTATATTCCCGAACTTTGGCATGAATGTTCTTATTTCCCGGCCACGTTCCTGTATACCTTGAGGTAAATTTCTGCCTATTGTCGCGATTTCTGATTCCGGAAGATAAGGGGTTATTTCTTGGGTAATAAACAAGACTCTTTTTGCATCCATTCTGATTAATTTGTTTTTAAAGACGCTACAAAGATAACAATTTTCTTTCATTTACGGTAATTATTTGTTTGCTTTGCAACTTCATTTAAGGATTCATCTGATGAAAAAAGTTAACAGTATAAAAGATTTAAAAAACTATCTTTCAAAAGAGAAAAAAGATAATCACTCTATAGGTTTGGTTCCTACTATGGGAGCTTTACATGAAGGCCATCTCAGCCTAGTCAGACGTTGTATCGAAGAAAACGACATTTGTATAGTCAGTCTGTTTGTGAACCCGACACAATTCAACAACAAAAACGACCTGGAAACATATCCGCGTACACCGGAAAAAGATTATGCTGAATTAGAAGCTGTAGGATGTGATTATGTATTTATTCCTTCAATAGAAGAAATGTATCCTGAGCCGGATACACGTGTATTCGACTTCGGGATCGTGTCACAAGTGATGGAAGGCGCGCACCGTCCCGGGCATTTCAATGGAGTAGCGCAAATCGTCAGTAAGTTATTTTACGCTGTCGAACCGGACAGAGCTTATTTTGGAGAAAAAGACTTCCAGCAAATCGCTGTGATAAAAGCTATGGTGAAACAACTGGATATTCCGGTAAAAATAGTCACCTGTCCCATTCTCCGTGAAGACGACGGTTTAGCTATGAGCAGCCGTAATATACGATTAACGCCGGAACAACGTCAAAAAGCGCCTATTATAGCCCGGACATTAAAAGAAAGTACTAACTTTGTGTCCGATAAAAGTGTCTCCGAAGTTATTGACTATGTAGAGGATACAATAAACAAAGAGCCTTCGTTGGATGTTGAATACTATGAGATAGTCGACGCGGATACACTTGAATCAATCAAAAACTGGGATGAATCGTCCCATCCGGTCGGATGTATAGCAGTATATTGCGGTGACGTTCGCTTAATTGATAATATAAAATATAAATAACGGATTTATATCATACAAAAATGCTTATCGAAATTGTTAAATCCAAAATACACCGGGTAACGGTTACAGAAGCCAATCTAAATTACATAGGGAGCATTACTATAGATGAAGATCTGTTGGATGCCGCTAATATGATACCTTATGAAAAAGTTGCTATTGTAAACAATAATAATGGTGAACGGTTTGAAACTTATATTATTAAGGGTGAACGCGGATCGGGTACTATTTGTTTGAATGGTGCGGCAGCGCGGAAAGTACAGCCTGGCGATATCATCATTATCATGTCGTTTGCACTTATGGATTTTGAAGAAGCTAAAACTTTTAAACCAACCATCATTTTCCCGGATACAGCAACAAACAAGCTGAATGTTCACGAATAAACAAATCTGGAATGTAAGTTATCCTATTTTCCTTAGTTTACTGGCACAGAATATTATTAATGTGACAGATACGGCTTTTCTTGGAAGAGTAGGTGAAGTTGAACTGGGCGCATCCGCGCTCGGAGGCTTATTCTATATCTGTTGTTTTACTGTCGCGTTTGGATTCAGCACCGGTTCACAGATCATGATTGCGCGCAGGAACGGAGAAAAAGAATACAACCAGGTGGGTCCTGTTATGATACAAGGAGTCCTATTCCTTATTGTTTTAGCAATCCTGCTGTTTCTCTTCACCCGTTTATTTTCTACCGGTATTATGGGGTTCCTCATTTCATCGGATACTATTTTGCAAGCAACGGTTGATTTTCTGGATATCAGGGTATTTGGTTTCTTTTTCTCCTTTATAAATGTGATGTTCAGGGCGCTCTTCGTAGGTATTACCCGCACGAAAGTACTCACATTCAATGCCCTATTGATGGCCTTTACAAACATTATCCTCGATTACCTTTTCATATTCGGTTACGGAGGATTTCCGCAAATGGGCTTGAAAGGAGCAGCCTTAGCCTCTGTAATTGCCGAGATGGTTTCGATATTGTTTTTTGTTGTTTATACACGATTAACCGTCGATATAAATAAATATGGATTAAATAAATTCCGTTCATTAGACTTTAGTATACTTAAACGGATATTGAATATATCTGTTTTTACTATGCTTCAGCATTTTGTGTCAATGAGCACCTTCATGTTATTTTTTGTTGCAGTCGAACGAATAGGACAACGCGAATTGGCTATAGCCAATATTGTACGCAGTATCTATATCGTGATGTTCATTCCCGTAAATTCCCTTGCAACCACCACCAATTCGTTAGTCAGCAATGCGATAGGATCAGGATATACTTCACAGGTAATCCCTATAATCAAGAAAATAGCCAAATTATCTTTCTGGGCAATGGCTATATGTGCCGTTATCATTTGTTCGATGCCGGCTACTATTATATCCATCTATACAAATGACCCGACCTTAATTACAGATGCGATCCCATCATTGTACGTTATTGCAACAGCGATGATGATATGCGCCGTGGGTAATGTGGCTTTCAATGGGGTATCAGGTACAGGAAATACCCGTTCGGCTTTGATAATGGAAATAATAACCCTTATTTTTTACTGCTTGTTTATCTACATCGTAGGCATGCGCCTTAAAATGCCTGTTCATATCTGCTTCTTCTCTGAAGTCATCTACTATGGTACGCTCCTAATCCTTTGTGCTTTCTATCTGAAGAAAGGCAATTGGCAAAATAAGAAGATATAATCATTTCCACCGGATACGGATTGTGCCATCCCATTGGCACAGCAGTGCCATGCCGATGGCAGTGTTGTGCCTTCCCATTGGCACAATTGTGCCAACACTATGGCACAAATACAACAGTACGGTACATTTGTAATAAAAATTAACGCCCTGAATATTACTTTCAAATCTTCCGAATCCTTAGTAATTGTAAAAAAATAAATTTAATTGTAACAGATAGTTGATATTTTAAAAAAAATGCACATATTTGGGGAAGTTAAGATAAAAGTGTGGGTGTTTAACAAATGTTAGCTGTCATGGAAGAATCGATAAAGAAGACACAGGGTGAAGGTGGTGACAAGGAGATTTTGTATTCTAAAGCCATAAAAGCAGGGAAGCGGATATATTATCTGGACGTAAAGAAGAATCTCAAAAACGACTTGTTTCTGGCAATTACAGAGAGCAAAAAAATACAACCAAAAGATGGTTCACAGTCTCTTTTTGAAAAGCATAAGATATTCCTTTATAAAGAAGACTTTGACAAATTTATGGATGGCATGAGCGATGTAATCGATTATATCAAAAGGAATAATCAATTATCCGAATCTCCTTTCAATGAACCCAAAGAAAAACCGCAGGATAATGATGAAAACACTGATTCGGGAGAAATAAAACTGGATATTGATTTTTAATATTACGCAGATAAATAAAAACGAGCTGCTTTCTTATATAAGAAAAGCAGCTCGTTTTTATTTAATAGGTTTTAATATCTACAAATTACCTATTTCAGATCCTCGGTTTTAAGCCGGGTGAATTGCTTCGGTAGGACATACATCCGCACAAGTTCCACAATCTGTGCATGTTTCAGGGTCAATAACATATATATCACCTTCTGAAATAGCTTCTACTGGACATTCATCAATGCAAGTTCCGCAAGCAATACAATCGTCGTTAATTACGTAAGCCATGTTTTTAAACGTTTAATAATTGATAACTAAATAGTAGATGCAAAAATATATGTTTCTTTGTATATAAAAAATATTAATGCCCTTATTTTATATAAAAAACCGCATTTCGCAATAATTTGTTTTGAATCCCGTTATTACTCAAAATCATATTTAACATTGAGACGTCTACGATTATTACTGTTTTTATTGTGTTTCATAATACCCTCTTTGGTAGCCCAAAAGGAAAGAGTTAAGAATCAGCCATATGCAGATATGAAGCTGTTTCATTTAGGTTTCCATGTGGGCTTACATACCCAAGACCTTATTTTAACCAACACCGGGGTACAAACAGCAGCGGGTGAAACATGGTTCGCTGAAATCCCGACTTATTCGCCGGGGTTCAGTGTGGGTGTGATCGGTGATATGTTCCTGAATCCTTATTTTAATCTCCGGTTTATTCCGACGTTACATTTTGGCGATAAAAAGTTTGTTTTCCGTGAATATGAGTCCGGTGAAGAATATACTACAAATGTCCGCTCCAGCTATCTGACGTTTCCTTTGGAAGTAAAATACAGCTCTTTCCGATTGAATAATTACCGTCCGTATCTTACCGCAGGGGGTTATGGAGCCATTGACCTCGGACGCAAAAAAGGAGAAGCTCTCTTGTTAAAAGGTATGGATTTGGGTATCACTGTCGGAATAGGTTGTGATATTTATTTCCCATGGTTTAAACTTTGCCCGGAACTTAAATTTTCCTTCGGTCTAAAAAATTTACTGGAAACAAATCGTCCAGACTTAGCCGATCCTGCCTTGGAAGTTTATACTCAAGCTCTCTCCAAAGCAACATCACGAATGATCGTGTTGACTTTTAATTTCGAATAAATAGTTCCAGATAAATAAATACGGCAGGAATAGCCATCATTACACTGTCGAAACGGTCTAATATTCCTCCGTGCCCGGGTAGGATATTGCCGGAATCTTTTACTCCAAGCGTACGTTTTAATAAGGATTCAACCAAATCTCCCCAGGTACCGAAAACAACGACAACAGCCGAGAGCGCAAGCCAATGGTACCAACTGATTACGGGATTAAAATAAGCAAATACCTGGGATGATAACAAAACAACAATCAAGCCACCCAAAAAACCTTCCCATGACTTCTTCGGAGAGATCCTTTCAAATAATCGGTGTTTGCCAAACATAGAGCCTATTAGATAAGCACCCGTATCATTCAACCATATAAAGATGAACAAAGCTAATGCAAACAATGGCTGAAATGTCCAACCGGAAGATTGGCCAGGCGAAAAGATAATCAGATTTAATAATGTAAATGATCCGGCGCAATATATTTGTATTAAAAACGTAAAAGCCCAGTTATTTATAGGATTAGAGTTCTTATCATATAATTCGGATATAAATACAAACATCAGAAAGATAAGGTACGGGAGATATATGGTGGCATTTGTTAACCCATTAATATATACGAATGTTGCAAAAAAAAGGTATACCCCGCCAATGGTACAGATAATCTTCTTAGGCAAAGCATTTTCATATTCTTTTATCAAACCGGAAAACTCCCAAAGAGACATTCCCGTTACCAAACCAAAAACCAAAAGGAACAGATTAGGGTGGAAGCATAGTCCACCCACGATAATCGCAACAAAGATTGCACCGGTTAGCGCACGGGTAATCAGGTTTTTCAAGCTTCTGTGTCTTTTACTGTTTCTTTCTCTTCCTTTGGCTCAACAGTTTCATCTTTAGCCTCAGCCTTTTCCTGTTGTCCTAATATTTCATCCGAACGGGAAATCCATGCCCGTTTACCGAAAATTTGTTCAACATCTTCGGAATAGATCACTTCTCTTTCCAAAAGGACTTTTGCCAACATATTATGTCCTTCAGCATGTTCAGACAGAATTGATTTTGCACGTTCGTATTGTTCATTGATGATACGTTGTACTTCATGATCAATCAATTTGGCAGTCTCTTCACTATAAGGTTTGGTGAAGCCCCAATCCTGTCCTGTTGAATCATAATAATTCAGGTTAGGCAGTTTATCGCTCATACCGAAATAAACAACCATTGCATAGGCTTGTTTAGTTACACGTTCCAGGTCATTAGAAGCTCCGGTAGATATTTTACCCAGGAATATTTCTTCTGCCGCACGACCACCTAAAGTAGCGCACATTTCATCCAATAGCTGATCACGGGTAGTAATCTGACGTTCTTCCGGCAGATACCAGGCAGCGCCTAAAGCTTTTCCTCGTGGTACGATAGTTACTTTAACCAATGGATTAGCATGTTCTAACAACCAACTTAATGTAGCATGTCCTGCTTCGTGGTTCGCTATACTGTTCCTTTCATCGGCTGTTGTTATTCTAGTTCGTTTTTCCAAACCACCCACGATACGGTCAACAGCGCTCATAAAGTCTTCTTTCTGGACAAACTTTTTTCCATTACGCGCAGCAATAAGCGCCGCCTCATTACAAACGTTGGCAATATCCGCACCTGAAAATCCGGGTGTCTGGCGGGCAAGGAATTCAGTATCTACACTATTATCAATCTTAATGGGGCGAAGATGAACTCCGAATATCTCTTTACGTTCATTTAAATCAGGAAGTTCCACATGTATCTGGCGATCAAATCGGCCTGCACGAAGTAAAGCTTTATCCAGAACATCAGCACGGTTTGTAGCTGCGAGAATAATAACCCCGCTATTAGAACCAAAACCATCCATTTCTGTCAATAACTGGTTCAAGGTATTCTCACGTTCATCATTACTGTTCATATTGACATTCTTGCCACGGGCTCGTCCTACGGCATCTATCTCATCAATAAAAACAATACAAGGTGCTTTCTCTTTTGCCTGACGGAACAAGTCACGCACACGGGAAGCCCCTACCCCTACGAACATCTCCACAAAATCAGAACCTGACAAGGAGAAGAAAGGAACATTCGCTTCACCGGCAACTGCTTTAGCCAATAACGTTTTACCAGTTCCCGGAGGTCCTACCAATAATGCACCTTTAGGAATCTTTCCTCCTAATTCAGTATATTTTGCAGGATCTTTGAGGAATGAAACGATTTCTTCCACCTCCTGTTTAGCTTCAGACAATCCGGCAACATCTTTGAAAGTAACTTTTTTATCATTGTCTTTATCAAACAACTGTGCTTTGGATTTACCGACACTGAATACATTGCCGCCACCGCCACTACCACCAGACATTCTCCTCATCAGGAAAATCCATAAGATAATAAAGAAAGCAAACGGAGCCAGTGAAAGCATGAAGTTCCAGAACGTGTCGTCGCCTTCTTCATAG
>DAMCDT010000179.1:3397-7959 GCA_032058265.1 Tannerellaceae bacterium | reverse complement strand
TAATGTTCCATATAGAATAGCTGCGGACGGGTAGTACGGCGCGAATAAGAGGCCATCACCGTATGTCCGTGAGGGAAATTATATCCGATATGCGCCGAAGGGAAGAACTCGAAACGGTTTTCCACACGGTTTGCCCATTCTTTCGAACTACGTAATACACGATGGGTATGTTCAGCACGTACTCCTACCTGAAAGTCGAAAGACCTGTAACTATCCGCCAGGATACCGTAAAAGGAGTTAATGCCCCGCTGGAAATAGAATGTATTATAAATATCATCACGCCAGTAAAATTCTTTTATTGCAGGGTTCCAGAACTCCATGCTGTAATCTCCATCTTCCAGATAGGAAAAATACTGATAGCCTGCTTCCAATCGTCCGGTTTCACGGTATGGATATATATAATCGAGGTTAGCCCGTACCGTCCATCTGTGCTCATCTTCATACGCCCGGTGACCTTGTTGGCGTTGTCCTTGTTTATCAATCAGGTCACTGGAGAAGTACTCTAACGCATCTCCACCATACTTCAGGTAAAAACTACCTGTCAGATTATGCCCCTTTGTATCAAATTTATGATTAAAACCGACTGTTCCCTGAAAATAAGTTTCATCAATTTCATACCTGTCATGACTCAGGTATTCGCCCTGCTCAAATATTTCATTATTTGCAGACCGTTTTTCGGTATAATCCAAATTACCTTCACGGTTTGTACCTCCGTATCCGCCTTCGATATCTACATTCAAAAAAGTTTTCGGCAATGAATACGTCCAGCCTGTTTTCAATGAGTAATTAAATCCACGGCTTCTGCGTGGTCCGTCCGAATGAGAAGTCGTTGCCGTATCGGCCACAATAGTTGTTTTCTCCTGATTGAAGTCGCTCTTTCGCACCCGTTCGGAATACGATCCTCCAACGTACCAGCGAGATTTATCTCCTTGCTGTGTCAACAGGAAATCCAAGGCACGTGAATATACCGTACTTCCACTTAAATTTACCATTCCGCTGAATCCCCGTTGGGTGTCTTTCTTAGTTATGATATTGATGATCCCTACATCACCATCCGTATCATGGCGCGCAGAAGGAGTTGTAATAATTTCGATATTGTCGATATGTCCGGAAGGGATTTGTTCCAATGCCTGTGTTCCGCTAAAGACACTCGGTTTACCATCCACATACACAGCGAATCCACTACTTCCCCTAAAAGTCACATTTCCTTCGGCATCTACACGGATTGAAGGTGTATTTTCAAGGATATCGACGGCTGATCCTCCACTTGATAACAGATTGCTGGAGGCTTCAATTACTTTTTTATCCAGTTTATAGATGATCTGTTTCTTTTGTGCTACCACTTCTACTTCGCCGAGACCCACTTCTAATGCTTTCATTTCGATTACCCCTAAATCGAGGACGGTAGTCGCTGCATTCAAAACAATGTTCGGACGGGTGTAAACATCGAAACCTACTAACTTAATCAGCAGATTATATTCGCCGTTATCTACATCCGACAGGGCAAATGTTCCATCCATTTCGGGTAATGAATGAACCGACGGGTTTTCATCTCCGTTTTTAAAGAGAAGAATATCAGCAAAATCAATTGGTTTATGACTACCTGCTTCCACAAGTTTACCTTTAATACGAGGATTAGAAACAGCATTAGCATATACAACAAAACATAATAAGGTCAATACGAGAATAAAACACTTCTTCATTTTATGGTCCATGGATTAGATTGAAACCGCAAATTTAAAATTATTCGTATAAGCTTATGCCAATATAATCTAAACAATTGTGAAAAAGAATATGTTTCTCTGTAGAGTATGTAACAAAATATACTATTTTTGATTTTTGAAACAATTAACCAGCATGAAGAAAATTGCCGTTCTTATTACCTTCACTCTAATTATTCTGCAATCACTTTCTGCTCAAAGGGTAGGATTGGTTTTGAGTGGTGGCGGTGCAAAAGGGGCAACGCATATAGGTGTAATTAAGGCTTTGGAAGAAAACAATGTTCCGATTGATTATATAACAGGAACATCTATCGGAGCAATTATCGGTAGTTTATATGCCATGGGATATACACCGGATGAGATGCTTGAGTTATTATTATCCGATGAATTCGGATACTGGCAGACAGGTACAGTTGAAGAAGATTACATCTATTATTTTAAAAAACCGGATATAACGCCGGAAATTGCTCATTTTTCCGTTAGTGTATCAGATTCATTACAAATCAAAACGAGTTTCCTTCCTTCAAGTTTGATCAATCCAATTCAAATGAACCAGGCTTTTATGGGCCTTTTTGCTCAAGCCACAGCTAAAGCCGGTTGGAATTTCGATAATTTATTTGTGCCCTTCCGTTGCTTGGCTTCAGATATATACAATAAAAAACCCATTGTTTTTAAAAATGGCGATTTAGGGGATGCAGTAAGGGCTTCAATGTCTTTTCCTTTCGTTTTTAAACCGATATGGAAAGACAGCGTGCCATTGTTCGATGGCGGTATTTATGATAATTTCCCGGTTACTCCCATGAAGGAAGCATTTAATCCTGATTTCATTTTTGGTTGTGCCGTAGCAGGTACTCAAAACAAACCTTCCGAGAATGTGTATAATCAACTTGAAACCATGATTATGCAGAAAACGGAATATGATATTCCAGAGGAAGAGGGTATGATGCTTAAATTCAGTTTTCCGAATGTGTCATTATTAGATTTCCCCCGTGCCAAAGAACTCATGGATATAGGTTACAATAGAACAATGGAGCTAATGGATTCCCTTAAAATGAGGGTGCCGCGGGAAGTATCTACACAAGAAGTTGCCGAGCGAAGACAAAGATATAAAGAAAGCCTACCCCCTCTTATTTTCCGAGATATCCATGTTACCGGTGTAAATGAATCGCAAAAAGAATATATAGAAGCACAGTTACATCGTGATATAAACGGTGATTTCTCAATGGAGGAGTTCAGGACGGCCTATTTCAAGATGCTTACTTATTCAAAGATAAAAGAAATAGTTCCCCATGCCGTTTATAACCGTAAAGAAAAGAAATTTGATTTATATCTGGATGTATCCATGACTGATGAAATCAATATAGCATTTGGTGGGAATGTATCGTCCCATCAGGCAAATCAACTGTTCTTAGGTTTAGAATATCAGAACATTTCAACTTTTGCAACTGACCTGAATGCAAATTTTCAAATGGGTAATTCATTTGACGGCGTTGCTCTAAATGGTCGTTTCTTCCTTCAAACTAGAATTCCTACTTATATAAACGTACAAGGCATCTTCTCTCATAAAAAATATTCGGAAAGCCAATCGCTTTTTTATGAAGACGTCGTTCCATCTATTATGAAGCAAAAGGAACTATATCTAAAATTAAAATTCGGATTCCCCTTTTTGAACAAGGCGAAAGCTGAAATGGCATTTGCTTATGGAAGACTGAATGACCATTATCTTCAGACAACTCAGATCAGCCTGCCCAATGCTGGTATGGATCGCAGTTGGTATAATGTATTCAGCGGTTCTCTTAATATAGAACGGAATTCATTGAATTATAAACAATATGCTACCAGCGGAAGAAAGCAATCACTTAAAGCATTGTATGCCAGAAGCACTGAAAACTTCAAACCTCATGGAGCCAATACTTTTAGTGTTTTTCAGGAAAAAACATATAGTTGGTTGCAAGTAAAAGGCTACTGGCAACATTACCATGTGATAAACAATAATGTTAATATGGGCTTTTTAGGCGAACTGGTATTGTCTAGTAAGAACCTGATGAATAACTATACGGCAACAGTTCTTCAGGCTCCTGCCTTCACTCCTACCCCTCATAGCGAGATAATCTTTAATGAAGCTTTCCGTGCTAATCAATATGTCGCCGGAGGAATTTCACCTATATGGAAATTAAGCAGGATCGTTCATTTAAGAGCAGATTTGTTCTGTTTTGCTCCTTTTTATGAAATTAAAAAAGAAATCCAATCGGAAGATCCTACTAAATACTCAGACCGCCCTTATTATGGTAAATTTCTTAAATCTTTCGAATACATGGGAGAAGCTGCCCTGGTAATCCAATTACCTTTTGCATCCATCAGTCTCTATGCAAACGGATACAGTTATCCGAGGAAAAACTTCAATTTCGGTTTAAATATCGGATATTTGATTTTTAATCCTAAAATGTTGGATTAATAATAAAAAATGAATGAAACATTTGCATCTTAAAAAGAATATACTACCTTTGCACACGCAAACAGCAAAATGGCCGCGTAGCTCAACTGAATAGAGTAGCTGACTACGGATCAGCCGGTTACAGGTTTGAATCCTGTCGCGGTCACTCAGATAAAGCGTTAAAAGTTATACTTTTAACGCTTTATTTATTTATCGCCTCCCTTCTATCCTTCATATAGTTTATTCTTAAAATTAACATCTGAATTTGATTTATTTTTTACCTTTGCTTTTAAATGATATACTACTTATGACAGGTAAAAGAAAAACACTTGTTTCTTATTTAGCATCAGAAAAAATCCACATTCCGGGCGAGATCAACAAAATTAAGGTCGGAATGCGTAAGATAA
>DAMCDT010000179.1:0-3387 GCA_032058265.1 Tannerellaceae bacterium | reverse complement strand
AAAGGAGAGAAGAGTGTAAAGAAAAATAATCCTGTTATTGTTTATGATACCAGCGGACCTTATTCTGATCCCAAAATCAATATCGATTTTAAAACAGGTATTCCTCGCATACGTGAAAGATGGAGTTCACGCCGGAAGGATATAATCCAATTAAATAACTTTTCATCTGAATTCATACGTAGAAGAAACACGGATAAGCATTTGGATGGCATACGTTTCCCTTCTATTCATTTACCATATCATGCCAAGGAAGGTAAAAACATCACGCAAATGCATTATGCAAAAAGGAGGATCATCACCCCTGAAATGGAATACGTTGCCATCCGTGAAAATCAACAAATTGAAGCTCTGGGGCTCAAATCATATATTACACCTGATTTTGTACGTAAAGAAATAGCGTCCGGACGGGCAATTATTCCCGCAAATATTAATCATCCGGAAGCAGAACCGATGATCATCGGGAAAAAGTTCCTTATTAAAGTCAATATGAATATCAGGAAGTCACCCGAATTTCCTGTGGATAAAGAAATTGAAAAATGTATCTGGTGCTGTAAATGGGGAAGTGATACATTGATGGATCTGTCATCCGATAAGAATAATTACGAAAACCGTGAATGGCTTTTACGCAATTCTCCTTTACCGGTCGGGACGGTTCCTATTTACCAGGCTTTGGAAAAAGTAAATGGAAAGGTTGAAGAACTTAGTTGGGATCTATTCCGTGAAACCTTGATCGAACAAGTAGAACAAGGTGTAGATTTCTTTACAATCCACGCTGCCATGCTGAAAAAGCATGTAGATCTATTATTACCGCGGCTTAATGGAATTGTTTCTTCCGGAGGTTCTATTATGTATAACTGGATGAAACATCATCAGAAGGAGAATTTCTTATTTACTCATTTTGCTGAAATCTGTGAAATAGTGAAAGCCTATGATGCAACGATCTCTATTGGTGATGGTTTACGGCCAGGATCGATATACGATGCAAACGACGCTGCCCAATTTGCCGAATTAAACGCAATGGGTAAACTTGTTGACATTGCCTGGGATCAATTTGTTCAGGTAATGACAGAAGGACAAGGGCATTTACCTTTGAATAAGATACACGAGAATGTAAAAGAACAACACTATGCTTGTCATGGCGCACCCTACTATTCATTTGGTCCTATAACAACAGATATTGCTCCGGGATATGATCATATTACCTCCGCAATAGGAGCAGCTTTGACATCCTGGCATGGTACTTCCCTTATTTGTTGTATTACTCCTAAAGAACAGCTTGATCTGCCTAAAAAAGAAGATTTTCGTGATAGTATCATTGCGTATAAAATTGCTGCTCATGCGGGTGATGTTGCCAAAGGTCATCCTGGCGCGCAGGTTCGTGACAATGCCTTAAGTAAAGCTCGTTACGAATGCCGGTGGAAAGATCAAATTAATCTATCCCTCGATCCTGAAAGAGCCATAAAGTATCTCTAGAAATATAAAAGAATAAATTATGAAAACCGTTTTATTATCAATTACACTTAGTTTATCCACCCTTTTTGTTTCAGCACAATGGAATTGGTATGATCCTTTGAAAGCGGAACATCCGGTCATTCAAAATCAAGGTTGGAGTAATGAGATTGGTAAAACATATACCCGGCTTCCCGAAACAGCAAAAAATAAAGTTCCCAAGGCAGTATGGGAACTTTCCCAACATTCAGCCGGATTAAGTATTTATTTTTATAGTAATGCTCCTGATATAAAAGTACGTTACGCTGTTAACGGAACTTTCGGAATGGATTTTATGCCTGCAACCAGTGTTTCAGGAATAGATTTATACCGTATTGACAGTGATGGTAAATGGAGTTTTTGTTCCGGAGATTTTAGCTTTGGCGATACGATCACCTATCAGTTTAACCGGATAAAAAAAGATAAATATCATGATTTGGGTTATGAATATCATCTTTACCTTCCTCTTTATAACAGTATTAAATGGATGGAAATTGGTGTCCCTGATAAGGCCTCAATGGAGTTTATTCCGGTTTCAAATGAAAAGCCTATTGTCCTTTATGGTACATCCATTGTTCAGGGAGCTTGTGCCAGTCGGCCGGGTATGGCATGGAGTTCAATTATAGAACGGTCATTAGATTGCCCATTGATTAACTTAGGCTTTTCTGGTAATGGTAAAATGGAAAAAGAAGTTATTCAATATATAAATGAGATCGAAGCCAAACTATTTATTTTTGATTGTTTGCCTAATTTAACAGATCTAGAAGGAAAAGATATTGCAAAACGTATTGTTGATGCAGTTAAAGCTATACGAAAAAAGCATTCTGCTCCTATACTGCTGATTGAATATCCCGAATTTAGTAATGCAAATACAGATTCTTTACGAACCAATCAAATCATTAATGTAAATGACGCGTCACTATATGCATACAGGTTATTGCAATCGGAATGCATCCGTGATATACATTATTTATTTAGTGATGATTTCCAGATCCCTACAGATGGATGGGTAGATCATGTACACTATAATGATCTAGGCATGCAGGCGCAAGCATTAATCGTTGAAAACAAGATACGGGAAATACTGAAAATGCCTAAAGGGAATTTACAAACAACTATTCCTGTAAAACAACGTAGGGAACCCCACAATTACGAATGGTTAAAGCGTCATAATGAAATCCTGGCGTTAAACAATGAGAATCCTCTCAACTGTGTAATACTAGGTAACTCAATCACCCATTTTTGGGGAGGAGAACCAATAGGTCCATTCAGTAGTGGTACGGAAAGCTGGGATACATTTATGAAACCTGAAGGCTTCCGTAACCAAGGTTGTGGATGGGATCGTATAGAGAATGTTCTCTGGCGTGTCTACCATGGTGAATTAGATGGGTTTAACGCTAAAAAGATCGTTTTAATGATCGGTACTAATAATATTGGTATAAATAGCGATAATGAGATTATTGAAGGTTTAAATTTTCTATTAAAATCCATACATGATAGACAACCCAATGCAACGATAAAAGTTGTAGGTATTCTTCCCCGTAGAGACCAAGAGCAATACATCTCTAATATAAATAAACGGATTGAGGAAATGGCTCTAAAAGAAGGTTATCTTTTCCAAAATGCAGGAAACGTATTATTAGACGTCAATGGAAAAATAGACGAATCCTTATTCTCTGATGGCTTACATCCAAACGAAAAAGGTTATAATTTAATCGGTATGTTCATAGCAGATTTCGAATAAATTAAAATAACAGCATTAACTCTTCTATATACTTTCTTCATTGACTAAATAATTACCATTATAATACTTAATATATAGTGGGATTTTGTATAGAAAGATAAAAACAAAAAAAGAGCCAACCCAATGTATTATGGATTGACTCTTTGATTGTTTGT
>DAMCDT010000178.1:0-7983 GCA_032058265.1 Tannerellaceae bacterium | reverse complement strand
CGAAGGGTTTAAGTTTATGTATGAACCTATAGAGGGGATTATCGATTCTGTAGATTTTCGTATTTATTACGAAAGAACCTGGGTTGGAGATTCACTTACCCCTATGAGAGCGGAGGTTTATCCTGTGATAAAACAATTGGAAAGAAATTATTATACAAATATTAATCCTGCAGATTATGCGGATTTATCTCAATCTTTAGGAGGGCAAACTTATACGGCAAGAGATCTTACCGTCTCAGATTCGCTCTGGAATGCTACGGATAGTTATGGTAACCCTACTTATAATTCAAATATAAAAATCAGATTGCCTAAGAAGCTAGGACAAAGTTTTTATGATGAATCGGTTAATAATCCAGCAACATTTACCAATCAACAAACATTTAATCAGTTTTTTCCAGGCTTATATATTACTAATACATTTGGGAGTGGGAATATTTTAACTATTGAACGTTCTCATATAGTAATTTATTACCGATGTTATATTGATAATTACTTAGGGGTTAAAGATTCTATTGTTACTAGAATTGAACAGTTCAATGTGACAAATGAAGTGGTTCAGATGAATCGTTTCCAAAATACGGATGTAAGTCATTTACTTGAACCTAATGACGAATATACTTATTTAAAGACTCCGGCTGGTGTTTATACACGTTTAACTATTCCTGCCAAAGAAATTATAGCAAAGATTCAAGGACGAAAAGTAAACAATTTCTACTTTACAATGAAGGCTATGCCTCAACCTGACTGGAAATATGCTTTAACGCCTCCTGATTATCTTTTATTAGTTCCGGAAGATTCTATTCATACTTTTTTTGAGAATAGTCGATTGACAAACTCTGTTACTTCGTATTTGTCAGGTAAATATTCAAGTGCTAAGCTATCATACGCTTTCACTAATATTGCGAATCTGCTAAAATACCAAATGGAAAATGCGCCCGACGAAGACTTAAATATGTTAGTGATACCGGTTGATGTAACTTTTCAGACAGATTATTACGGAAATACAACTACTACACCGTCTGTAATTAAAAATTATTTGAGGCCTTCAGGGGTCGTATTACGTAAAGATCCTGAGGTAATGGAGATACAAGTAATAAGTAGTTCGTTTGACGAGTAGGGTTATAAGAATAATTTTAATTGAAATATAGAGTATCCGGAACTATTTGTGTTCCGGATATTTTCTTTTTGGGTTTTTAGGAAACCAGCCTTTCATTACTCTTTCTTCTTGTTCGAATACTTCTTTGATTGTCCAGAATGAAGAAAATGCAAATACACCACATAAAGCGGAAAGAAAAACACTACTAATAAATAATGAAGCGACCGTACCGGTAATTCCTAAGACAAGGAATATCCACCAACATTTGGTTCCCCAGTAATATTCTGCTTTAATGACAATCGGATGGAATAATCCGATAATGAGAAAAGTTAAAATACCTATTAATAATCCGTCGAAATTTATTGATTCCATAATTTGTATTTAATTTTATCAAAGATACGAAAGTTTGTATTGTCGCAAACGAAGCTGTATATTTGACTGATAAATAAAATCTATTATTATGATACGATTCAAGAATAGTTTTAGCATAGGGATACTTGTAGTTTTCTTGTGTTTAGGATGCAATAGTGAAACATCACAGGAAAGTACAAATGAAACATTGAATACTATCTTTCAACGGAAAAGTGTCCGGCAATATACACAAAAGCCTGTGGAAGCAGAAAAGATTGAATTGCTGATTCGTGCGGGAATGGCTGCTCCTTCATCAAGAGACAGACGCCCGTGGGAGTTTATCGTGGTAACTGACCGGTTAATTTTAGATGAGATGGGAGAGAAGTTGCCTTTTGCCCGCATGTTGAAAGAAACCAAACAGGCAATAGTTGTCTGCGGAGATACGACTCTTTCTGACAATGCATGGTTTTTAGATTGTTCCGCTGCATCACAAAATATTTTACTGGCGGCAGAATCAATGGGTTTAGGCGCAGTCTGGACAGCAGCATATCCTTATGAAGACCGGATAGAGTCCGTACGGAATGTTTTGCAGTTGCCTGACCATATTATTCCCTTGAATGTGATACCAGTTGGCTATCCAATCGGAAATGAACAACCCAAAGATAAATACGATAAAGCCCGTATCCATTACAATGGATGGTAATAAAAAAGGCATCTCAAAAGATGCCTCTTAATTATATATTTAGAATAATACTTTATTCAGTAGGTTCGTCAGGAACAACCGGTTGTTGAGCTGTACCGAAGTTAGGAGCTACCGTATTAGGATCGATCATAGTAGCTTCGTTGATCTGTTGTCTTATTTCTGATTGGTTGGTTTGTTCTGCCCTTGGTAAGAATGCAGTAATAACGATACTCAAAACGATAACAAAACCAGCTAATCCCCATGTTGCTTTTTCAAGAAAGTCTGTTGTTTTACGTACGCCCATAATCTGATTAGAAGAGGAAAATCCTGATGCTAATCCGCCGCCTTTTGAATTCTGTATCAAAACTATTAATATTAATAGTATGGCAGCTATCATGATTAGTACTGAAATAAATACATACATTTTTATTTTATTTTTTAGTGTTAATAATCAATTTTTCCAAAAATCTGATTTGGTCTGCAAAGTAAACATTTTTTTCTGGATAATTCAAGCTTAATTTTTTAATTATTTGCAAAGCTTTATCATATCTCTTTTGTTTTATATAAATCTGAGCCAACGTTTCTGTGAAAAAGGAATCATCTACTATTTTCTGATCGTCCACCTTTCCGGTTTCTTCAGGGAAATAGTCATAATCACCAAAAGCATCATCTTCGTCATCGAGGTTTAATCCCGTACCGGGTACTCTTTTTTCATCTTCTTCAAGAAAAGAATCGATCAGATCCTGATGTTGTAATTTAGGCGATGAATCTTTTTGGTCAGTATTTTTGTGAGGTTCATTAGAGATAGCCCAATATAAGTAATCGGAAGATGCAGTCGGACGGAATAAGATAGTCGGATCAGCATCCATTTCGCCGGATTGATTATGCGAAGAAAGGAAAGAATCGATAAGAGAAAACGTATCATCCGTCTTTTGTGCTAATAATTCTTCAGTTTCATTATCCAAAGCGTAGGTTGTTCCTTCTATTAATTTAAATAGCTTTTTCCTGTCAGGGATATAAATAGCCATTTTTTTTAATTCGGAACTGAAGTGTATATCATTTAATACCGCCAGGTTTTTCAGATATAGTAATCTGGCGGCATGGAAGTAAGGATAATCCTTAATCAGTTGCTTTAATTTAGGAAGAGTTTCCCTGTTAAGCAATGATGTGTTTTCAATTAATTGATATAACTCATCTACATTCATTTACCAGTTAGCAACGGTTTGATTGAAAATCTGTTCTGTAATTTCTTTTATTAATATGTCATTCAATTCATCTTGTACGTCTTGTAACATCTGGTTACTGTCAAACTCCCGATATGCTGAAAATGATTGTTCAAAATCTTCTTCAGGAGCGCTTTTGTTCATATAACGTACGCGAACTGTCATTGTCAATTTGGTTTGGGAAGAATAAGCATCTTCTTTAATAGCCATAGGAGCCAGGTCATATCCTGTTATTTCCCCCTCCAATTCAAGGTCGCCATTGGCTGGAACCATTTGCAATCTTGTCCGGCGTATGTACATGTCTTTTAATCCTTCCGTAAAATTCTGTGCCAACGGAGGAGATACCAGCGGAGCCTGATTTGGAAATTCATGGATAGTAATGGTACTTACCTTGGTATAATCGATAGATGCTCCGTTGAAACTATAGGAGATGGAACAGGCAGTGAACAAAACTCCTAAAAAACATATCCATCCTATTTTTTTATTTAATAGCATATTATTCTAAATTGTATTCTTTGATTTTACGATATAAGGTGCGTTCCGATATTTTTAAATCAGCGGCAGCATTCTTCCGGCGTCCGTTATGCTTCTCCAATGCTTTTCGAATCATATCTTTTTCAACATCTTCTAAAGATAAGGTTTCTTCTTCAACAGGTTCAGCATCCATAATAGGTGTACGGATCGCATGTGTACGTGGATGTATCTCATCAGCAACCGGTATTTGTATGTTTCCGCCCATAATTTCATGAACCAGCTTTTTAAGTTCGTTTACGTCGTTCTTCATATCAAAGAGAACCTGGTATAAGATTTCACGCTCACTATTAAATATCTTCTGATCGTTATCCTTTTTTACCAGAACGGGATACTTTTCCGTTGTAACATTCGGTAAGTATTGCCGCAGTATATCGGCCGTAATATCCCGGCTTTCTTCAATGATGGAAATTCTTTCTGTAATATTTTTCAACTCACGGACATTACCCGGCCAGCGATAGGAAGTCAATAGCCTGCGTGCTTCTTCATCCAGGTGAATAGGGGGCATACGGTATTTCTCTGCACAGTCACTGGCGAATTTGCGGAATAAAAGTATAATATCATCAGCCCTGTCACGTAATGGGGGGATTTGAATGGGTACAGTATTTAAACGGTAGAAAAGATCTTCACGGAATTTACCTTCGGATACAGCTTGCGCAAGGTTCACATTCGTTGCTGCAACAATGCGGACATTTGTTTTTAGTACTTTGGAAGAACCGACTTTAATAAACTCTCCGGTTTCCAATACACGTAATAAGCGGGCTTGTGTAGGTATGGGTAGTTCTCCTACTTCGTCAAGGAAAACTGTTCCGCCGTCTGCCACTTCAAAGTATCCTTTCCTGTCTCCCAGAGCGCCGGTGAAAGAACCTTTTTCATGTCCGAATAATTCCGAATCTATTGTGCCTTCCGGAATAGCTCCGCAATTGACGGCTATATATTGACCATGTTTACGTGGACTGTTTTGGTGGATGATCTGAGGGAAGGTTTCTTTACCAACTCCACTTTCACCTGTAATAAGAACTGATAAATCAGTAGGTGCTACCTGAAGAGCAACATCAATAGCACGGTTTAATGCCGGACTATTACCAATTATTCCATAGCGCTGTTTTATCTGTTGTATATCAGCCTTTACCATCATAATAAATTGAATATCTGTAATTATTTCAGTTAGTCTGCCAAAATTACAAAATCTTCATTCAATTTATTGCTATCTGTAGTGAAATATGTTGGGTGTTTCTTATTTTTTAGCACCGTATGTTTTCTTATAAAGAAAATCGGCAAGTTCGTTGTCGTCTGAGAATTCTTTTATCTTTTCGGGCGTTATGGGTTCTCCTATATATACATCGACTATTTTTCCTTGCTTATTAAAGGCTTCTTTGGGTATACGTAATACTCTTATTTTCCAGTTGATCCTACCCAGCCAATAGAAGAATTTTGAATTAAGGAAATCAAAATAAACGGGATAGACCGGAACGTTTGATTTTCTGACCAACCTGATAATACTATGTGTCCATGGATGATCACAAATCTTTTTATTTTTCTTATCATAAAACGAAATGGCTCCGGCAGGGAAGAAACCAATCGGGTGTCCCTCTTTTAATCGCCCGAGCGAAATACGTACCCCATTAATGTTTTTGAGGTTAGCCCCTTGATTATTGGAATCGGGAGTTACAGATACGAAATTATCTTCCATGGCCCCTATTTTAGTAAGGACACCATTCACCATTACTTTAAAATCCGGGCGTCGTTTAGCAAATATATCGATCAGGATAATTCCGTCTAATGATCCGATGGGATGGTTTGAAACGGTTACAAAAGCACCTTCAGGCAAACTATCCAGTATCTCTTCGTTATGAACTTTATATTTCAGGTTAATTAAGGGATCGCTTAATAAGGCAGAGGTAAAATCAGCGCCTCTTAAATGGCAACTATTGGCATGTACTGTATTTACTTTCTCAATGGAAAACCACTTGATTGCTTTTTTGCCGATGTATGCCCCAAATTTACTTTTAAAGAATGGAGCTAAATCCTGTAAATCGTAAATATCTACTACACTCTTCTTCATGATGCAAATTTATAAAAAAGATGCGCACATCTTTTCATGTTTTTTCATCACAATAAACAGTACAATATTTAAAACTATGATTTCATATAAAAAGTAGATCCATACCTGTCCCGATAGTATCACTATAAACATTATGATTGTTCGTCCGTTAAAGGTCATAAGGTCGATATACGGCATGAGCTGTTTGCTTTTCCTTCTAAATTCCAGCCTTATATCTTCCGGAATATCATCGCCATATTTAGCATGTAAATTATGAAGCATCTTTTGAAGGGTAGGGGTTGCCTTTACCTGAAGCAGGGTGTAAGTACTGTAAAGAAGATAAAATGCTTTGTTTATTCCGGGTTTGGTTTTTTTATGTTGTGCCTTGGTTTGCTCTAATGTCTGGAATTCCGCCCCTTTTTCTTTACTTATAAAATAGAGATGAAGCGTTTTGTAATAATCTGTAATGTTGGCTTGCATCAAATGTGATAAGCCTGCCAATACTGCTAATGCAAAGAACCAGTATGTTCCGAACTGGTGGGATAAGCGTAGCGCCAGCCCAATGTAAATAGATGCAAACCAAAGGTCGCCGGCAATACCATCAAGGATACGCCCGATGGCTGATTTAATTCCTGTGAAACGTGCTAACTGCCCGTCTACACAATCCAGTATATTTGCGAATATCAAAAGAAGTATCCCATAGATGTTATACCTGATATCTGTATGATAGAACATAAAACCAACGGAAACGCCTACAAAAATGGATATAATGGTTACCATATTCGGGGTAATCCCGGTATTACGGAGGAGACGGGCTATGCGGAAACCTATCGGACGATAAAATATCCTGTCAACAAAGTTTTCAGTTTCGATAGACTTTAAGGAAGCTTCATATTCTTTATTCAATTCACTCATTGATGCTTATTTATATGAATAACCTCCATCTATTACGACTACTTCCCCATTAAAGTAACTGTTTTCAATTAACATTGTATATACCTGGGCAAGTTCGTCAGGGTCGCAAAAACGTCCTAAAGCTATTTTGTTTTCAATGTTTTTGCGTATTTCGGCAGGTTTAGTCTTTTGCCATTCCGTATCAACAAACCCGGGAGCCACTCCGTTGACGCGTATACCGTAAGGAACAAGGAACTTCACCAGATTCTTTACCAATGAATGGATGGCGCTTTTCGTTACACCATAGGCTAAAGATACAGAGTGAGGGTATATTCCCATGGAAGAGCCTGTAAAAACGATGCTTCCTCCTTTATTTATTAATCCTATAATACGTTGTAATAAGAAAACCGGAAAATGTACATTACCGTAAAACACCCGTTCCCAATCGGCAGGTTTTATATCTTCAAAAGCATCACGACAGGTCAACCCGGCGTTAAATATAATAGCATCCGGCTTCAGACTATTTTGTGTAAGGTAATTATAAATATCATCTATGGACTGTTTTTCAGTGATATCAGCCTTAAGTAAATGAATATCTGCTGTAACCAGTTTTTGTTTTAATTCATCAATAGTTTGATTGGCTGCCGCATCATCCGAAGCGTACGTCAATAATAAATTATATCCGGCATTTCCTAACGAAAGTGCAACGGCTTTACCAATTCCTTTTGTTCCGCCGGTTATCAGTGCAAGTTTCTTCATCAATCTCTTTTATCTGTCTTCCTTAACTGTAAAGGGTTTAGCTTTCCTTTCAATTTGCAAATGTTCTTCATACGAATCGTGGATCGTCTTTCTTAGATTAGACGATGATACTCCTGTACCATACGGGAAATAAAAGACCTGCACACCCAGTTCTTTCAGGTAATCATACTTACCATACCAATCATCGCCCACGACGAATGCGTCGATATTCAACTTCTTAACTAATTCTGAATGATCTAATGAATGTTGGGGAATTACAATATCGGGTGTTTTGAGTGCTTCAATTATCTGTAGTCGTTCGTTAAAAGGTATAATCGGTTTAGCTTTATAAGAAGAAACTAATTCGTCTGTACTTACGCCTACAATTAATATATCTGCCAGACTACGAGAATAATTGATCATC
>DAMCDT010000177.1:0-7996 GCA_032058265.1 Tannerellaceae bacterium | reverse complement strand
CTATACATATAGGAAAGCGCATTACGTCCCGGATTATCCATGGGTGTATTGAAGATTTCAAGTAAAGATTCTTTATTAAAATTAGTACCATCTGAATTATATTCGAAAGCCTTTGTATAATCTTCCGTAGTATATAATTGATAGATACCATTCCCTTTTAATTCTTCGATTAAATTACTTGCCACTTCGAATGCCTTCTCATTCTTCTCGCTATACAGGTAAGCTCTTGCAAGAAGCGCACGGGCCGCATAAGCATTCATCTGGTTATAATCGGTTTTTTCCGTAGACATTATAGGAATAGCTCGCTCAAGTTCTTTAATAATGAAATCGAACGTTTCGGCTACCGTATTTCGTATAGGCAGATCAGTTATTTCCAGCGGACGGTCGATAATAGGCACTCCCAAAGATTGTCCGTTGTCTTTCTTATAAGGATAAGAAAACACTTTCAACAGGTCAAAATGCGCCATGGCTCTTAATGCGATAGCATGGCCTTTTATTTGATTATATTCCGTTTCCGTACCATTAGTAACCGTACCGTTTTCGATGGCTTGTATTATAGTGGATGTATTCCTTATAAGTTGTAAAGGGTAATACCACATTAATCCTATGCCTGTCTTTGCCTCATTTATCCTGTAATGATTATATACGTAAAAACTATAGGAAGCCTGATTTCCCGCATCAGACTGGACATCGTCGGCACGGATGTCACCATATATCAAATAGAACTGGTTATAATATTGTGAATTCTGCATAATGTTATAACAGCCGTTAATAGCGCTTCTTGCACCGGAAATATCTACCAGTGCTTCTTCAGTCGGTATCTCAGTCGATGGTTTTGTATCCAGAAAGTCACTACATGCTCCGAACAACATCGTTAATAAGATAACTAATACTATATATATCTTTTTCATATTATGAATATTTTAAAAGGTAGCTATGAAACTCGCGGTAAATTTACTCATCGTCTTCGGCGTAGATAGTTTTTAATGCTCGTTTCATATCACTCAAGTTTACATACTATATATTAAAAACCAAGTTCAATACCGAATGAGAATGTCTTAGTAGGGGGAACATTCCAGTTTACCTGAGGCCCTAATTCCGGATCGTATTGATCATAAGCAGCCCAGGTTAAGATGTTATTTCCTGAGAAATATATTCTTGCTTTTGAAAAACCTATAGCATCCGTCCAGCTTTTGGGAGCTGAAATACCTAAAACAAGGTTCTTCAGGCGCAGATGGTCCGTACTATGTACAGCTCTTGTCGATGAATACCAACCACCTGTTTCATTACCCCTTACATACCTGGGTACATCCGTTATATCACCCGGCTTCTGCCAACGGCGGCGAAGTTCGGTACTTTTATTGTATTTGTCCCAGTAACCGTCGTCCTGTAATGCCCATAGCGCATTGTCAACACTCCATCCACCTAATGTAAAAGATAGGTTAAATGACAGGTCTATAAATTTATAACTAAAAGTATTACCGAATGATCCTACCAAATTGGGCGCCGGATCCTTCGCACAGATACGGAATGCCTGCGACGGGTTTGTAACAATATTCCTTGATAACGTTCCATCATCTTGCGGACGGTTATCATAGTATTGCGCTTCGCCGGTCTCTGGATTAACTCCTGCGTATTCTAAAACGTAGATCGTATTAAATGCTTCTCCTTCACGATGGATGAGTCTTCCGTTAATGAATTCGGAATGATCTTCGGTTGTTTTAATGATCTTGGATTTATTGGAGCTTAAGTTTAAATTAGAAGTCCATCTGAAATCTTTTGTTTCAATGTTCCTTGAAGAAACTTCCAGTTCAAATCCACGGTTTCTGATATGTCCGACATTATCGAGGATAACATTAAATCCGGATGTTGCATACACCGGACGTTCCATTAATAAGTCTTTCGTATCCCGCTGATATAAGTCAAGTCCTAAAGATACGCGACCAACTATCAGAGCTTCCAGGCCTATGTTTGCCATGTAACCTTTTTCCCAAGTCAGGTTATTATTCTGAAGCCTGTATTCAAATATAGCCGTTTGCGTACCGTAACGCTCACTCGTTCTATATGTTCCCATATAACCGTAGTAAAGATTCGGTAATGTACCGTTTACACCATAAGAAGCTTTCAATTTAAGATCGGTAAGCCAGCTCTCCATGGAATTCATAAATGATTCGCTTGAAACCCTCCATGATCCTGATACTGACCAGAAGTTACCCCAACGATGGTCGGGCGATAAACGGGACGAACCATCCCGGCGATATCCTGCGCTGAAATAATACTTGTTATCAAAATCATAATTTAAGCGTCCTACATAAGACATTTGCCTGTCCGTATCTTTATAGTTATCTATCGAAACAGGAGTCATAGCATTGCCTAAGGAATGATTACTTTTTTGTCCGTATGTATGTGCGCGGCCATAAAGCATCTCGATTTGATAACTCATCACTTCAAAACCGGCTGTGGCGTTCAGGTTATGTTTCCCATCAAACGTTTTGATATAATTCAACATAGAATTAGAGTTATAACGTAAACGTTCAGGTCTCCACATCTGTCCGGCACCTTGTGTTGAGCGTCCGTCAAACGATTCAGGACCCCAATACCTGAATTCTTTATTATTTGTGTAATCCAGATTAAAGACAGTAGAAACTTTTAAGTCGTCAATGATCTGGTATCCCAGGTTCACTGAAGAAAGCAACCGTCCTACACGGGTAAATGATTCGGTGTTTTCATTTTCGAATAATGGATTGTATCCACCGTTATTTGAGTAGAATCCGGTATTATATGTACCATCTTCTTTATATATAGGTATTGAAGGAGTAAGTTCATACCTTGAACTATAAACCGCACTGGCATAATACGAAGATTCCGGTGTCATATTATTCTCGGTTAAGGTAAAGAAAGCACTCATGCCGAGCGTAAACTTTTTAAAGGTATTATTATAACTCAGCCTTCCGGTATAACGTTCGAAATCAGTGGATAAAGAAAGTCCGCTTTGTTTCGTATATCCGACACTTGCCGCAAAATTACTATTTTGTGTACCACCGGTAGCAGAAAATTCATAGTTCTGCATGTGCCCTTTCTTAAATAATGCATCTATCCAGTCTGAATAGCCTCCGGCGGGAATAGGAGCAGATGTATCTATTCTGGAATCTGCATATTCTTTTGCTTCGGCTTCCGTCTTTCCCTGAATTAAGTATTCATTTACATAGCCTTCATATATTAATTCTCTTCGTTCATCACCTCCCATGATCGGCCGGTATTGCATCGCAAAATCAGATACTCCCCAATTGGCTTTAAAAGAATAGTTTGTTTTTCCTTCTTTTCCTTTCTTGGTTGTAATAAGGATCACACCATTCGAACCACGTGCACCGTATAAAGAGGTAGAAGTAGCATCTTTAAGGATCGTTATGCTTTCAATGTCTGCAGGATTTAATGTTGCAAACAAATCCAAACCACCGGGATTATTTGTGTCTTCTGTCATATTACCTGACATAATGGGTACTCCATCTAATACAAATAACGGTTCATTTGAAGCATTAAACGACCCTGTACCGCGAATACGTATGTTTTGAAAAGCTCCAGGTTGCCCCGTGGAAGCGTTGATTGATAAGCCCGGTATCTGCGATTCAAGCATTTGAGCTACCGAAACGGCTGGTATATCCTGCAACTTATTCATATCGACAACAGTAGCTGCTCCTGTATAGGATGATTTTTTGAAATCACCATAACCGGTCACAACGATCTCATCCATCAAGAGCGTGGATTCACGCATTACGATTCTAACATGTTGACCAGGGGAAGCAGCCATATCAATAGTCTGCATTCCAATATATGAAATCTGTAATTGTACTACACCGGTACTATTAACCTTTAGTGCGAATCGTCCATCGATATCCGTAACCGTACCGTTTGTAGTACCTTTTACCAATACGGAAGCGCCTATAACCGCATCCCCATTCTGGTCGGTTATTGTTCCGGTTATATCCGATTGTGTTTGTTGAGGGCCAGGGATATTATTATTACTTTCTTTATGTATGATAATGTGTTTATCATTTATAGTATATGTCAATCCCTGATTCCTGAGTATTTGTTTTAATATGACATCAACAGTTTGTTGCTGTACGTTAACGGACGTCCGTTCTTTCAAATTTACTTCATTGCTTTTATATATAATTGAAAATTCGGAGTTCTTTTCAATTGCATTGAATACTTCTTCGAGCGTGTTGTTCTGAAGAGACAAATCGAACATTGTGCTCTGTGAATATCCTGATGAAGCAAACAGACTTGATACAGTAATGATGAGAAGAAGAAAAGTATTTCTCATTATACGAATTGTTTTTTGGTACCATGTAGGCAAACCAACATCGGTACCCGTGTTATTTTTCATAATGGGTGAATTTTAATTAACATATTCTGTAACATGATCTCATATATCTTTGAAAAGATATTGGTTGATGATGAACCTGGATACTGCGAATAAACAGGCATCGATCCTTAAGATATTAACAAACTTATTCCATAGGCTATTTATTTTTTATATTTATTATTCCGTCCTGCATTTTATATGCCCATGAACGTTTGAACGACAATTTATCAAGAATCTGTTCAACGTTCTCACCAAATTTAAACTGGGCGCCGTATCTTTCGTTACGAATATTATCCGATTCTATATTTATATGTACATTAAAACGACGTTCCAGTATGACCGAGATTTCTTCCAATGTAAGGTCGCGGAAAGTAAGAATTCCGTCTTTCCAGGATGTGTATTCCTCCGGTTTAACTTTCTTTGTCAAAGTTTTTCCTGTTTTCTTATCACAAGTAAACTGATCGTTCGGTTCTAATAGTTTGGCTTCTTTCCATGAAATATAATCCTTACTGTTTACAATCCTGCGTTGAAGCATCTTGGTTTCTTTATCCAATATAACCTGCTCATCCGCTTCTATGCGTATTTCTTCTTCGTCATCATCGAAAGGCAAGACACTTACGCTACCGGATTCTAATGTTAAAGTGGTTTGTGCGTCATCTTTATATGCTTTAAATCCGAAACGTGTACCTAAAACTTTTGCAGACAACCTATCGGTATGAACAATGAATGGCTTGGCGGCATCTTTTACCACATCAAAATAAGCTTCTCCTGAAAGTAATATCTGCCTGTCATTATCGAAATAAGTAGGATAAGTAAGTTCGGAACCGCTATTTAATACCACCGCTGTGCCATCTGGCAGGGTGATCGAAGTAACCGTACCGTAAGGAACTTTCGTTTGAACGTATGTTTGTGCAAGGTTATTGATGCCAGACCGGTATCCCATGTGATAAGTCAGAAAGGTGACTGAAACAATAAAAATAATGGCTATCGAAGCAATCGATAGGTAACGTATATATAATGTAGGTTTATTTGCTGGTTTCAGAGATAAACTATCAGCATCTATCTTATTATTTACCTTCTCGTAAATAACTTCTCTGCTTTCATCCATTTGTCGTGATACATCAGGATGCTTAATTGCATTGGTGATACGTTGGATTTTTTCTGATAATTTATCCATACTTTCAGTATTATCTATAAATAAAGAGTCGATAAACTAAAAGGACTTATAGGGCAAAAAATATTTTTAACATTTGTTATTATTTTCTTTTACCCAACGACGGATAAAATTGCTTCACTATCGCAGCGATTTTACGGATTGCATTACTCATTTGTTGCTCGACAGTTCCTACGGATATGGATAATATTTCTGCGATTTCCTTATAAGTTAAATGCTCTTCGCGCACCATCAGGAAAATTAATTTACATCGTTCCGGAAGTTCTTTGATGGCATTGTCATATAATTCAAGCATTTCATGTTCTATCAATTCTTCTTCCACAGCATTACGGTCGACATACAAATCAATGGGAATGTCATCTATGGAAAGGTTTTTGTTCTTTTCTTTCTGTTTCAGCCGTTGGTAGGCTTCATTGCGGCTTACGATATATAACCAGGCTTTAACATCCTGGATATGGGCCAACGTCTCCCGCTGTTTCCATACAATAAAGTAAACTTCGGAAACGGCTTCTTCACAATCTTCCCTGATCGATAAAAAATAACGTATGTATCTATAGACTGTCGGGTATGTACCATTATAAAAAGACCGGAAGGCGTTTCGATCTCCTTTGGCTATTTTGTCTAATATTAGTTTTGATATGAATTCCGTTTCTTTCATGTATAGCCCCGAAGCATTGAGTATGTAAATGTAGATAAAATCATCAATAAAACCTTATATTTGTCCTGTTTTAGTTAACATTATTCTGTAACATGATCTATTAAGGCTAAAACAAAAACGGGAAGTACTGCGAATACTTCCCGTTTCTATTTATATAAACTATTGGTAAAAAGCCTGTTTATGTCAAAAATTCGTGCGGCACATCCATAATCGGTGTAATGGATGCGATCTTATGACCTACATGAAAGCCGGAAGGGCAGGATACTTTACAGATATCACAATTAGAACAGGCATTCTTTGACACGTTCAATTCCGTAAGCGTTTCCTTTGAAAGCCTGGCATTCTTATAACCATAAGCATACATATACGCACGCATCAGGTCGGGTATCGGTAAATTCTCCGGACACTGACCCTTGCATTTTCCGCATTGCTGGCAGAACAACATATCCTGTTGGCATAGTGATGCCAGGTATTGTTGCTCATTACTTGTCAAAGTAGGGCTCTTTGCTGCGGCAAGACAATCGTCCAACATTTCAAAATTGGTAAACCCTGGTATGGCTGTAGCAATGTGTTTATTATTCCATGCCCATTTCAGGCAAGCCTGGCCGTTTATTTGTTTCTTGCCTTCTGCGTCTTCTGATCCGCCGGTCATTGTTTTCATTGCCACGAAGCCTATGCCAGCTTTTGCTCCGCGCTCCATTGCTTCTTCTGTCTCTTTTAAGTTATTCAGTTTGAAGTTATAACTCAGAAGGATAACGTCGTATATTCCACCTTCGATGGCAGCATCTATTTGCGCGGGATTATGGTTATGCATCGAAAAGCCAATGTGTTTGATCTTTCCGTCGGCCTGGAATTTCTTCAACAGATCCGTAATTCTTTTATCTTTTACTGCTTCGGTGCTTTTCAGATCGTGAGCATAAAAGATATCCACGTAATCCATTTGCAGGCGTTTCAGGCTCAAATCGAGTAACTCGGTATATTCCTTTTCAAAATTGTCTGGTAATGGATAACTGAATTTACCTTTTGTTGCTATAAAAAAGCTATCACGGGATTTATCTTTAAAGAAATTACCAAGCATTTCTTCGTTCCTCCCGTTCTGATATCCATGCGCCGTATCAAAAAAAGTAATACCTGAATTATAGGCTGCTCTTACAACATTAGGATTATCCGCACGCATAACTCCCATGCTGATAATAGGAACTCTGATACCGGTACGTCCTATAACGCGCATAGGATATTGTACCGATTCATTATTTGTGGCTGATCGTAAGGTAGCTCCGGCGGCTGTACCGGGCAATAGGATCGCACCCGCTCCGGCTGTTGCCGATAGTCGTAGGAAATCCCGTCGGTTTACACTTTTTTTCTCCATGATATAGCCAATTTAGGTTGTTTATAATTTTTCTGCAACTTCTTTGATATAAGCGGAGGCATTCGCTATCGTTTCTCCGTTTTCATTATAGATGCCGATAATATACCGACCTTTCCAATAGATTGGGATATCACCGTTATAGCGGTCTTTTACCAGCAATTCACCCTCTTTATATTCCAATGGTTGTTTGGTAAAACCGAAATAACTATCCAGCATGGCTTTAGCCCCTTCCATAGTTTTACCGTCAACTACGAACAATTGATAGGATTGTCCGGCTTCGTTTTCATACTTAGCTACATAAACGGATTTCAGAAATTCGTGCCCTATATAGCTTGAAGTGATATAAGCTTCGGAGTAGGTGAGTTTTCCTTTCGCAGGAAACATTTTAATGATAGATGGATAATCTGCCGCAGGATCTATTTTATCTGC
>DAMCDT010000176.1:667-8033 GCA_032058265.1 Tannerellaceae bacterium | reverse complement strand
ATCCGTGGAAGCGTCGAAGCTTGTTTCATGGATAATAAAAGGAAGTCCGTATTCGTGGGCACAACTTTTGAGATAACCAGTATCGGAATGATAAGGAATATTTCTCATAATAATATGCGCGACTATAACTTCAAATTTAGGTTTGAATATTTTAGAACGCTTTCCTAATAACTCAACTAATGCTAATGAGTCTTTTCCTCCCGATAATCCGATCAGGACACGATCTCCATCGTTTATGAGACCGTAATCGATAATTGCCTTTTTAACCTTCTTTTCTATTTTGAGAAACAAACGTTCTTGCTCTGATAATTTTGCCATATAGGTGTTTTGCGACTGCAAAATTATGTATTTATATTTCTAATTGCATGGCTCAAGGGAAAATATTATTATCTTTGAAACTGCATTATGTAAGGAAGATGAAAACAATGATACGATTTTGCAAAAGATTAATCTATATAACAGGAATTATTATTTGTTGTAATAGTTTGTACGCCCAAAGCTTGGATCAGGCAAAAAAACTATATACCGAAGGTAACTATATTGAAGCAAAACCCGCTTTTGAGAGACTAGTAAAACAAGCGCCGAACAACGCATCTTATAATCATTGGTATGGCGTTTGTTGTTTTGAAACAGGCGATATGCAGACAGCGGAAAAGCATCTTGAAATTGGTGTAAAACGTCGTGTTCAAGAATCTTACCGGTATCTGGCAGAGTTATATATAAACACTTATCGTTTCGACCAGGCTGCAGAAATGTACGAAGAATATATTAGTATCCTTACTAAAAAGAAACAGGATGTCGAACCATATACTATCCGGCTGGAACTGGCTGAGAAAGCTCAACGGATGATGGAAAGAGTGGAAAGTATCCAGATCATCGATAGTATTGTGATCGATAAAAATGAGTTCTTATCTGCCTATACGTTGAGTGAAGAAGCGGGAAGCCTTACAACATTCAAAGAGTTTTTCAACAAGAATGAAGCGGTATATTCTACGGTTTACATGAATGAAAAAGAAGATAAGATATATTATGCAGAACCGACCAATCTAGGAGGTTATCGTTTATTTACACAATCCAGATTGTTAGACAAATGGGGAGATGTAAAAGAGTTGCCTGATAATATAAACAGTAGCGGAGATGAAAATTTCCCTTATATCCTTTCCGATGGTGTAACTATGTATTTTGCGTCGACTGGAAATGGTTCGTTAGGAGGATATGATTTATTCGTAACACGTTACAATACTAATTCTGACACCTATCTTACTCCGGAACAATTAGGAATGCCTTTTAATTCATTTGCTAACGATTATATGTTAGTGATTGACGAAACTAAAGGATTAGGCTGGTTCGTTTCAGACCGGAATCAACCCGAAGATAAAGTTTGCGTTTACCTTTTCATTCCGGATGAACACCGTACACGTATCGAAGGGGAAGAAACTGAATTGAAGCGTTCAAGAGCGGCTATTACCTCAATCGCCGAAACTTGGAAACCAGGTGTCGATTACAGTGAATTAATAAACCTGGCTCACGAAGAAATACCATCCGGAAAAGATGAAATCCGCAAAGATTTTACTTTTGTAATAAATGACAAACTGGTTTATTATACGCTGGATGAAATTAAAAATCCGGAAGCAAGGAACTATTACGAACGAGTGGTTAGTTTAAATAATCAGATCAACGGGATAAATGAAAAACTGGCCGATTTAAGAAAGGCATATAGCCAGGGTAATTCCGCAAGAAAAGAGCAGTTGAAGCCCACAATCTTACAAGCGGAAAATGAACTTTTTAATTTGCTTCGGCAACCGGATGAATTGGAAAAGAAAGCCCGGAATGTTGAAATAAATTATTTGAAAAATAATAGATAATTTTCGTTACACTACTTATATGATTTTAGATATTGCTATTATTGTTTTTTTAATTGGAGTAGCCATTCTATTAGTACTATTGGAAATATTCCTGCTACCGGGTATAACTATTGCCGGTATCGGGGGAGCGATCTTTGCTATCGGAGGTGTAATTTATGCTTATACGGTTAGTACATTTGTCGGACATATTACTTTAGGTGCTTCCGTCGTAATATTCTGTATTGCTTTTGCATGGTTATTGCGTTCCAACTCTTTTCATCGGGTAGCACTACACACTGATGTCGATTCAAAGCTAACTTCAAGCAGGGAATTAGGTATTGAGGTAGGCGATGAAGGGATTACGCTTTCACGTCTTGCCCCCATCGGAAAAGCAAGGATTAAGGATATTACCGTAGAAGCCAAATCAATTGGGGATTTCATTGATGAAGAAACACCGATAGTAGTAGTAAAAGTAGATGGTTACAATGTTGTAGTTACAACTAAAGATGCTTAATATTTACAAATAACAAATTATTACTTATGGAAATTTCATTTTTGCCTGCAATTTTATTAGGTGCATTAATTGTACTGATAATAATTTTCTTTTACTATGTTCCTTTCCTGATGTGGATTTCAGCAAAGGTGTCAGGCGTAAACATTTCATTACTGCAATTATTCCTGATGCGTATCAGGAAAGTTCCTCCGGGCGTTATAACACGTGCGATGATCGAAGCACACAAAGCCGGACTTAAATCTCTTACTCGTGATGAACTCGAGGCTCATTATCTGGCCGGTGGCCATGTTGAGAGAGTAGTTCATGCGCTGGTGTCAGCATCAAAAGCTAATATTGATCTGACTTTCCAGATGGCTACGGCTATTGACTTAGCAGGACGTGATGTGTTTGAAGCCGTACAAATGTCTGTAAATCCAAAAGTAATCGATACTCCTCCGGTAACGGCAGTATCAAAGAACGGTATCCAGCTTATTGCTAAAGCCCGCGTAACGGTTAGGGCTAATATCAAACAATTGGTTGGGGGTGCCGGTGAAGAAACTATCTTAGCCCGTGTTGGTGAAGGGATTGTATCTTCGATCGGTTCTGCTGAGAACCACGAGAGTGTACTCGAAAATCCGGATTCTATTTCGAAGCTTGTGCTTCGTAAAGGATTGGATGCAGGTACTGCTTTTGAGATCTTATCAATCGATATTGCAGATATTGATATAGGTAAGAATATCGGGGCTGTACTGCAAATGGATCAGGCACAAGCTGATAAGAACATCGCGCAAGCTAAAGCCGAAGAACGTCGTGCTATGGCTGTTGCTTTGGAACAGGAAATGAAAGCCAAAGCCCAGGAAGCCCGCGCGAAGGTAATCGAAGCCGAAGCGGAAGTTCCCAAAGCAATGGCGGAAGCTTTCCGTGCCGGTAATTTAGGAATAATGGACTACTACAAAATGAAAAACATCGAGGCTGACACATCCATGCGTGAAACGATCGCTAAACCAAACACGGGTCCGTCCAAGCCGATAAAAGATTAAGAATCAATATGAGAATAATTCCGCCATCAGAATTAATAATTAATGAAGATGGGAGTATTTTCCATCTTCATCTGAAGCCGGGACAATTAGCGGATAAAATCATATTAGTTGGAGATCCAGATCGGGTAACAATAGTTGCCTCTTACTTTGATATGATTGAATGTAAAGTTTCTAACCGGGAATTTCGTTCAATCACCGGAACGTATAAAGGTAAGCGGCTTACGGTTGTTTCACATGGCATAGGTACGGACAATATAGATATTGTACTTACCGAACTGGATGCACTGGCTAATATTGACTTTAATACACGTACTGTTAATACAGTCCTAACCCAATTAACCCTGGTACGCATCGGAACATCCGGTGGTTTACAACCTTTTACTCCTATCGGTTCTTATGTTGCCGCCGAAAAATCAATAGGTTTTGACGGTGTACTATATTTTTATGCCGATAATGAAAGTGTTCGTGACATGGATTTCGAAGCAGAGATAATTAAACAGATCAATTGGCAACCTGCCGGTATATGGCCTTATGTTGTCAATTCGGATATGTCTTTAGTTGAGCAAATAGCCCGGAAAGATATCATGAGGGGAGTAACAATTGCCGCTAATGGCTTTTATGGTCCACAGGGACGCGAAGTCCGTCTACCGCTTGCAGATCCGGATATGAATAAAAAGATCGAAGCGTTTGATTATAACGGTAAGAAAATCACCAATTTTGAAATGGAAAGTTCTGCCCTTGCCGCTATGTCTGCCCTGATGGGACACAGAGCGATGACCGTTTGTTGCATTATAGCCGGAAGAGTCGATAAGGATATGAATACTAATTATAAAGGAACTATTACCGGATTAATTGAAACCGTACTGGAAAGAATCTAATTCTGAAACCAGTAAATAACAATCGCACCCGTCCTATTTATTTCGGACGGGTGTAATTTTTTATTTATTAACGAGTTCCTTGATCCCCTTTTATTTTTAAAAGGTAGCATTTACCATTACCGGAAAATGATCAGAAGGAAAACGATTATGGTTCATATCTGTTAAAACACCATGTTTATCTACCTTTATATCCTTCGAGACAAATATATAATCGATTCGTCCTTTATCACGGGTAGCTAATTTAAATCCCTGGAAAGTACCTTCCGGCCCATAAGGTGGTTGTTTCGTTATTTTATAAGAATCAATGAGAGTTCCATCGTTATAGATAATCTGTATGGGTTCAGATTCAGGAGTCGCGTTGAAATCTCCGGTACAGAAGAAAGGAAGCTTTCCTGCAATACTTTTAATTTTCGAGATCATCAATTTAGATGATTCACGCCGCGCTTCTTTTCCTTCATGGTCATAATGCACATTGAAGAAATAAAAGTCTTTACCCGTTACTTTATCCTTAAACTTAGCCCAGGAGCATATACGGTTACAACATGTCGCATCCCAACCTTTGCCGGGAACTTCCGGTGTTTCTGACAACCAATAATTACCTTTATCTAATACGGTAAACCGATCCTTCTTATAAAAAATGGCAGAATGTTCTCCGGCATCTTTTCCGTCGTCACGCCCTACTCCAACATAATTATATGCTTCCACTTCAAGGATATCATTTATTTGATGAATAAAACCTTCCTGTGTACCAAACACGTCAAAATCATGAAATTGTATTAACTCCTTCACCATTTCTTTCCTGTTTGGCCAGCTATTCTCTCCATCGCGGGGTGTATCCATTCTTAAATTATATGTAGCGATATTTAAGCTGGTTTTTTCCTGTCCGGTCATTCCGGAAACGAAAAAGAGTATTAAAAAAATTTGTAAAATCAATTTTCTCATTTTACTACTGTTTTAATATAATTATCTAATTATTACCAACCCGGATTCTGCCCTAAATTAGAATTCATTAGAAGAGCAGACTCAGGAATCGGATAAAGATAGTTCTTTTCTGTCCATGTTTTCTCAATATTATTCAACCAGGTTAATTCTCCCTTTGTATCTTCCGATAAGCGTTGAGAATTAACAATGCCTCCTTTTACAGGGCCTACATTAATATATGTTACACCCTGAATGGGATCTTCAACATCGTCATCATACGTAAAGCAAACATCAAATATACCATCATTATTTAAATCCATAGGAGTATCTAACGCAGGAACATAAAAACCATTCCAATTCATTTCCATCAGTTCTCCTTTTTTCCATCTGATAAGATCATAAAAACGGAATCCTTCAAATACCAATTCTATACCCCGCTCTCTTCTTATTTCCAATAATACAGGATCTGATATTTCCGGGAAATAATTAGTTTGCAGGTACGGATCTACCTTTGTTGGTTTAGATGTTAATCCTGAAGTTATACCGGCCCTTTTACGTAAAGCACCTATGGTTATTGACCAATCTGCATCTGTTAACGTTCCCAGTTCAGCTTTTGCTTCGGCATAATTTAACAGCACTTCAGCATATCTGAATAAAGGAATAGAGTTTATATTATTACTTCCGCTGTCATAATACATATCATCCAGGCAGAATTTAATCGGCTGGTATCCCGTATAGGTATAAGAGAAGATAGGTGGAGCCGGAACGTTAATCCCGCCATCAACACGGTTATAACCCGGTGTCCTGATCGTTTGTTCTAGCCGTCTGTCACGTCCTACCACTTCTTTTGTAAACAACATTGTTTTATAATCCGGATTATCCGTAAAAGGAGTACCATCCAGCATCAGGTATGTATTTACAAAAGTACGGATTAAACTAACACGAGAACCATACGTCGCACTTGTCCACCACCAATTAGCGTCGTTATAAACAGATAAATCCGGATCACAAACAGATGCTAACATCACCTCCGTATTAACTGGCTTGGCGCTTGTAAACAAATCACGGTAAGATTTAGCTTCACCACTACTTGTGTAGATTGAGAATCCTGAATTATTCATTACTTCCTGGGCAGATTTAACAGCTTCATTTAACCAAGTGTCGGCTGTTTGTGCCAGGTTATATTCCGTATGATATTTCCGGAAAGTTCCTTCAAATAAACATACTCTTGATTTAAAAGCCAAAGCTACATATTTAGTGATCAAAGATATGGAAGCATCTTCCGTCATTGTAATGTGATCACAGGCAAAATTCAAATCTTCCAGTACTTTATCCATAACTAATGTTCGCGGATCACGTCCTGCATATAAGGCTTCATCGCCTACTTCTAATGGCCTGTCAATCCACGGAACATCTCCAAAACGTTTTACCTTCTCAAAATAGAAAAAAGCGCGAAAGAAACGGGCTATACCAATATAGTTATTTCTAACGGATTCCGGTAAACTCTCGTCTGTACAATTCACAATAAAATAATTAATATTCCTCAGTTTGTTCCAGTGATCCTGGTTAGATCCTGTATTACCCCATCGATCACTTTGTTGCGGACCGTAGGCGCCTTCTCTTATAAAGATAGGAACCGTCTGTTGAGCAGAATAGTCTGCCAGATTATTGTTTTTATATCCATCTCGTATAGCGTCGGAAGCCGAAGGTAAGATATCATAAAAAGAATAAGTATATAACTGCAATCCGTTTTCACTACTGAAAACAGGATCTTTTGAAACTTTTGATAGAGGCGCCTCGTCCAGATCACAAGAATAAAGACAGCCTATGGCTAACAATAAATATATTATCTTTTTCATATTTGTGCTTTTAAAATGTTACTGATAAACCAACGCTAATACTCTTTAGCAAAGGATAGTTCCAACCATCACCACTTTTACCATCCGTAAGATCACGGTCCGAACCATAAATTCCAGCTACATCCATGTCTTTTGTTCTTTTATATAATGGAGACCATGTCCAAAGATTTTCTCCGGATAAGTAAACACGCATATTCTGCATATTGATTTTCTTGATCAGGTTCTGAGGAAGTGAATATCCCAGTTGTATATTCTTTAAACGGATATATGCTACATTCTGAAGATATTTAGTTTGTGCCTGTCTCAATTCACCTGAACCATTTTGGGAAAC
>DAMCDT010000176.1:0-657 GCA_032058265.1 Tannerellaceae bacterium | reverse complement strand
ACGTGGGAAATAAGCATTTGGATTATCTTCCGCCCACATATTTCCCAAATGAGCTTTCGGCATGTCATTGTAAGGACGGTTATATTGCCCCCAGAATAAACCGGCTTCATTGCTAGGGTACCAATCTTGTTTCCCTACACCCTGGAAAAAGACGGATAAAAAGAAATTGTTCCAGTCTCCACTCGCACTAAAACTATATTGATACCTTGGAGTTTTGTTACCAATGATCTTCTTATCTCCCGGATCATCTACCGTATTTTTACCATAATCAATCACACCGTCATTGTTAAGGTCTTTAAATTTAATATCACCCGGCAACCATGTATAAGTGGTACTTGCACGCATAACTGTTTGTTTCGGACTATTTGCTATATCTTCCTCCGATGTAAAGAAGCCGTCCGTTACATATCCCCATATCTCTCCTAACTTTTGTCCTTCATAATATATACCGTCTTCTAACTTCTTCTCCGGATTATTGAATTTATCGATAGTTGATTGGTAATCGGATAAAGTTGCACGTACGTTATAATGAAAAGGTTTATCCGCTAAATTAAATTTATCTCTCCAGGATAGGGATATTTCAAATCCTTTCGTTGTCATATCGGCAAAATTACCTTTGGGTACATCAGCTCCGAATACATCAGGCAATGTCATACC
>DAMCDT010000175.1:0-8051 GCA_032058265.1 Tannerellaceae bacterium | reverse complement strand
TACATAAGAAGTCTTAACCAATCTTGCAATATCAGTAATTCTCGTATTAGTAGTTACGAAACCGTAAGCTTGTTCCTGTACGTTAGTAACCGGACGAGTATATGGTTTCAACTCAAATTGAGTCTTATTATCACTAACAAACAATAATGAATCTGAGTATACATTACTTACATCTAAATATTTATCCATATTTAAATCATGCAAATAATTAAATGTATATGTATATACATTGTAAGTTTCAGGATCAATCCGTTTGTATCCTAAATATTTATCTTTCTTTTGTTCAGCAGGAACACGTTGGAAGTAAACCCCTTTTGTATTCTTGATATCACTGAAATCATACTGTCCGTTTGATGTACCTTCAACACCTGCAACTGGTTTTACTACAGAACCAAAGAGTACGGTTCCGTCTACATATAATTGAAGTGAACTGATGCTTACATCCGGAAATTCACGGTTTGTGATTCTAACAGGTGATGTTGTGCTTGATTCTTCATAAATCTTTTCAACAGCCCATTGATAAGCAGGGATAAAGTTAGGATTTACGTTTTTGTCAGTACGTAGAGTCACCCATTCCGGAGATATAACACTATGATTAACGTGATCTGTATAAACTGTATCTGTATAAATAGGCATTACTAAGTATTGACCTTCTGCATTTCTGATAGTATATAAGTCAGTAGGAACCGTTGATAATCCCGGTCTTACAACTTCTTTACATCCTTTCAAACCTAATGATGCCCATCCCCATTGGAAAGGAGTAGGACCTGCAGGACCATTAAATACAGTAATTTCAACTGTATTGTCTTCCAGGTTCTGTGGAGCAACGCTTGTCATAACCGGTTCACCTGCTACTGGTCTACCACCAGCCCATGTAGGCCAAGTGCTGATAGATGTTCCCGGTGTGGTAGAATTGTATTCAGTTCCAAACCATGTAGGTTCATTCAAGATATCTCTTTGTCTTACTTCATGTGCATAGATATTCAAGCTGTCAGCACTTGGATAATACTCAGCATAGAATACATATTGACCGATAATTTTAGACGAAATTGTATCTTTCCATACGAATTTAAGGTAATCTTGTCCTGAAGTTTGCATATAAGATGTATCCACACGTAAATAAGCGCTCTTGTCTCCATTTTTATGGAACATTAAGCCATAAGATTCATCTATAGCTGTTGTAGACCATGCACCTGTACGGAAATTGTAATGCCAAGCAGGAGTTAAAGAAGAATATTTACTCCAGGGCACAGAATCAGCAACAAGACCAGTATTCCAAGGAGAATCACTCTTTAAAGTAACTTCTTGTTTTGATCCGTTAACCATATCCATCCAATCCAAAGTTACAGGAGCTGAAGGTTGAGTGTTCAACATAGTATTGAACATATCAGCAGTTAACCAAAGTGGCGCTGGTCTGGCAATGTCAAATTCAAGAACTGTTAAAGTACGTGTTCCGACAGTAACTGTTGCAGGATAATTACCCCTCACAACATCAGTACCTGGTAATGATACCACTTCTACTACACCTCTGCCGCCGGGAACTGTAATTTGAGCAGGATCCATCGCAAACACCAATACATTATCTGTATCGTAATAGGTATATAGCGGATTATCTGTTTCAAGAGGATTAAGCATAGCTGAAAAACCCCAACCATACAAATTAGATATGGGTCTGTTTACGTTGATCAAACTGTCTCCATAAGTAGTTGCGGTTGCAATTCTATTACGGTCGGCAGTACCAACTGACAATTTATAGCCATGACGTTTGTTAGTAAAATCAAATTTAATTGTTTGTCCCTGATCCTGGCTTTCAACGTTTGCACACCACAGAGATTCACCATAAGTTAACGGATAGTTTGCTCTATCAAATGCAAATAAATATCCTTCGCTGTCTATCCCCAGATAAGCATCCGTACCAAGGTTTTTAATATGCAAATGGTAAAGACCGTCATTCTCACCAAGTGCTAAACGTTGTACAGGACCATCAGGTGCAGCAATGTCAATCGTATCCGGGAATGCAGGTACGACGCCTTGGGCATTGACAGTTCCGAACGATGCTACCAGCATCAAAGCGCTGGCAATCAAAGTAAAAAACTTTTTGTTCATAATTTAAAAATTTAATATTAATACTAAAAAGTAAAATTGAGTTTTTATGTTATAATTACGTGTTTAACAGAGTTATGTGGTGTTTTGTTCCAACCTTCACAAGCTGTTAAGGCGCAATTTTCATTCAGCAAAGGTAAATATTCATTTTATATACACAATTATTTTTATTTTAAATTTTCCCTTTAGACAGGCTTTCTTATCGATTGGGGTGGCATTCGTGTACAAAACCGCCCGTTTTGATGACAAACTTTGATTTTTCACTCTCCATTACAGTCAAAACTTGTTAATTAACAGGTCACAAATATAATTTACTTTCCCGTATTTCCAAACCTCCTTTAAGATTTTTAAAACTTAAGTTGGAAATATCAAAAATAGAAACAGGATGATCTTATAGTATGTTAGGGAATATTTATTCTTTTTGTGGTGGCTTTTTGTTAGGTTTGTGTTTTATTTAGCAAATATGAAACAAATAACAGACTGTAAATACCTGGTTTATATAAGCCTGCTTTTCACTATTTTGACTTTATCATGTAAACAAACGGTACAACATTCAGAAGACGAAAAACCTAACGAATGGATTGATAGCCTGCAACATATTTATTTGTACGGGATATGTATCGACTCGTTAGATATCAATGAATATCAGATAAAGAACGGCGATAATCTTTCCGGAATATTTATGAATTTAGGCATTTCGGGCGCTAAAGCCGACAGTATCAGTAAAACCTGTGCAGAAATATTAGATCCTAAAAAATTACGGACAGGGATGAGTTATACAACATTTACCACTACCGACAGTTTGGCTGATATACAATATATCGCCTTCGCTAAATCACTTACCGAATATGCCATTATCGATTTTACTGCCGACACCGTTTGCTCATACACCTATAACAAAGATATTACCTATAAACAGAAATACATGGAAGGAACGTTGAATTCTTCTTTATGGAATGTCTTAAAACAAACAGGAACAGATCCGTTACTAGCGCTGAAAATTGCGGATGTTTTTGCCTGGCAGATCGACTTTTTTGATGTAAAAATTGGTGACTCTTTTAAGGTATTATATGATATTGCTTATATAGACGATACAATACCTCTTCAAATTAATAAAATAGATGGAGCTATTTTTACGCATCAAGAGAAAGACTATGTTGCAATCTCTTTTACGCAGGATAGCATATTTGAATATTTTGATGAAGAAGGAAACAGCCTGCGGAAAGCTTTCCTGAAAGCCCCTCTGGATTTCTTCCGGATTACTTCACGCTTTACGAATTCAAGATTTCATCCGGTATTAAAAAGATACCGCGCACACCATGGCGTCGATTATGCCGCGCCTTCAGGTACTCCCGTCAAAACAATTGGCGACGGTACGGTAATTGAAAAAGCGTTCCAAAGCGGAGGAGGTGGTAATTACATTAAGGTAAAACATAATTCTGTTTATACTACCACCTACATGCACCTGCGAGGTTTTGCAAAAGGATTGCAAAAAGGTAGCCGGGTGCAGCAGGGACAAGTGATCGGTTATGTAGGTTCAACCGGATTATCGACAGGTCCGCATCTCGACTTTAGAGTCCATAAAAACGGGCAGCCTGTTAATCCATTGACTATGGATGTGCCTCCGGGCGACCCTGTTAAACCGGAGTTGATGGATAGCTTTATGATAGTAAAAGAACAGGTTCTCGATAGGCTAAATCATCCATAAACATGCAACAAATATTTCAGATAAGATTAAGAAAATAGATTCTACATAAGTCGTAAGTTCAGATTTATTAAAAACACAGCAGCCTTATTTTTTCTTAATTTCAAACATTGTATCATAATATCCAAATTATCAACCAAATAAGCATGTTTTAAACATGTTATAACTATTAGGCCCGCAACACATCAAACATGCTTAACTTTCTGTCTATTTGATAATTATGACAGATGATACAAATTTCGAAGAAATATATGTTTGGTAGATTCGGATACGCTTATTTTATCCAGTTGGATATAAACAGGCTGTAAAAAAACGGGCAATAGCTAAAAAGTTACGACAATGCTTTATAGAAGTCATTGTAACGTTTTGTAAAAGTCATCACAATAACTTTTACAAACCATTGTGATAACTTCTTTCAATCATTGTATTGTTTTGACTGGATACGGGCAAAATTATTTCACACGTTAGTTATTTTTATTTGCTCACGTCCGATTTATTTATCCATATAATATAAGTTATTATCATTTTAAATTATATTTGTGAGTTATTATTCGAATAATGAGATGAAATTTCCGGGAAATATAATTTGGTTAGTCTTTGGAGGTATCCTTACTGCTATTGAGTATCTGGTAGCCAGTATACTGATGATGGTAACCATTATCGGTATTCCTTTCGGATTGCAAACGTTGAAACTGGCCAGATTAGCTTTATGGCCGTTTGGAAGTACAGTTACGGATAACGGAAATTCAGGCGGTTGTTTATCCGTAATTATGAATATCATTTGGATATGTGTGGGCGGTATCTGGATTTGTTTAACACATTTAGGTTTTGGATTACTGCTGTGTGTAACAATTATTGGTATACCTTTTGGGTTGCAACATTTTAAAATGGCAGCTTTATCATTGACTCCTTTTGGAAAAAGCATCAACTAAGATCAGCCGTTAATCAATCAGCTTGTATTTCTTCCTTGCTTCCGCTCTGGTGCAGGCATTGAAATGCCACCATTCGTATAGGATTGTCTTAAATCCGGCTTCTTTCATAATTTGCCGGAGTAAACGGCGATTCTCCAATTCGCCACGGGTTATTTTTCCGCTTTGAAATAGAGCTTCTTCTTTATTTATATGGGCTTCTTCACCGAAGTAATCGAAAGAACTGCCCATTGGTAAAGGTTGTCCTGATTCATCAAGGATACTGACGTCAACAGCCATACCATAGTTATGAAGCCCTCCCCCATTAGCCGGATTGCTCACATAGTTCGTCTTGTTGGTTCCTCTTACGAGGTTCCACATTTTTCGTTGAACAGACATAGGCCGCGCGGCATCATAAACAACCAGTGAATAATCAGGAAACTTTTGTTTCAATAAACATTGTGCTTTCAATAGCATTACGGCTGCGTCCGGATGTAGCCATACTCCGGTTATTCCCGTATAAACTGCTTCTCCGAATATATTATCTGTTTGCGCATATTTTAATGAGACAGCTATAGTGGGGTCAAGAATGGATACGTCTACTAAACCTTTTGACAAAAAGTAACGGTCCAGTTCACCTGCCCGGATGGATAATGTAGAAAACAGGAGTATAATTATCGGAAAAGCAAATCGTTTCATGCCATCAGTCAATAGCTATTTGTTCAACTTTAATGGGACTATTTAAGAACAGAGAGGCTGTACCGGAAAACTTTTCTGCTGATTCTGTGGTAAGGAACCGGCGTTTTCCTTGTTTTGTCAACCGTTCATTCATTTCCGGATGCCTTGCCAGATAATCTTTTAAGCTTTCGGCTACACGTTCTCCCTGCGAAAATAATTGTATACCGGAAGGCAAGAATTCCTTAATTTTATTTATGAGCAACGGATAATGTGTACATCCTAAAATTAACGTATCGATATCAGGGTCGGCAGTTAATACGTGGTCAATGTGTTTTTTTACAAAGTAATCGGCTCCGGACGTATTAAACTCATTGTTTTCAACCAAAGGAACCCACATAGGACAAGCTTCTCCTGTAACTATCAAATGAGGAAACATCTTTTGCAATTCAATCTTATACGATTGGGATGTAATGGTTCCTGAAGTTCCCAGTACGCCTATATGTTTGGTCCGGCTGATCCTATCGATAACTTCCACTGTCGGACGAATGACTCCTAATACCCTTCGCGACGGTGATAGTTGTGGTAAATCTTTTTGTTGTATAGTACGTAACGCTTTCGCCGATGCGGTGTTACAAGCCAGTATAACTAATTGACAACCTTCTTCAAACAATTTGATTACCGCCTGAAGGGTGAACCGGTAAACAACCTCAAAAGAACGGGTACCATAAGGTGAACGGGCATTATCCCCCATATAGATAAAATCATAATCCGGCAATACTTGTTGAATGTTATCAAAGATCGTTAACCCGCCATAGCCCGAGTCAAAAATCCCGATAGGGCCGTTTGTTTGTGAGAACGTCATCCTACTTAATAATATGAGAAAGGATGCCTTTCATAGAAAAGCATCCTTCCTTTTATTTAACAGTTTAAATTAAAGTCCTAATTTGGCTTTTACAAATGGAGTAGCATCAACTGCACTGCTTCCTCTATAAAGGAATACCTGAGGGTTAAACATATAGGTATACCCTTTTTCATCCCCGACTGCTGCAATAGCACTTTGTATCTTTTCCTGAACAGGTTGCATCAGTTCTTGTTGCTTTTTCTCCATATCCTGTTGAGCAACCGGAACAAAGTTTTCCATTCTTGTACGGATATCTTCAATTTCCTGCATTCTTCTTAACTTGATGTTCTCAGTTAATGAATCTTGTTGAGCAACAAAGTCTGAATATTTTTTCTGATATTCATCTTGCATTGACTTCAATTCTTTCTGATAGCCATCACTAAGGTCTGCCAATTGTTTTTCAATACTTGCCATTTCAGGCATAATATTAAAAATCTCTCCAACGTTTACAAATGCAAGCTTAGCCTCCTGGGCAAAAACGCCTAAAGGTAGAAGTACAAGTAATAAAACAATAAGTTTCTTCATCTTTAATCTATATATTTGTTATTAATCATGCAATGTTTTCATTTATAATCTTATAAAGCGCACAAATGTAAGGATTTATTTTGAATATCCTAACTTTATAAGCACTTCATTACTGATATCGATCTTTGGTGAAGCAAAAATAACACTCATCGCGGATGCTCTATCGATTATAAGCTGATATCCTTTATTTTCGGATATTTCTTTTACCGCATTATATATTTCATCCTGAATTGGCTTCATCAGGCTTTCACGCTTTTTATACAATTCGCCGTCAGCGCCAAAATATTTACGTTTCAGTTCCAGCGCTTCCTGTTCTTTCTTGACAATTTCTTCTTCACGCTTTGTTTTCATTTCTGCCGAGAGGAAAACCAGGTCGCTTTGTAATGTCTTGTACATATTTTGAGCCTCCTGCTGAATAGCTTCAACTTCAGACTGCCATCTTTTAGACACCTGGCTAAGCTGTTCGTTCGTCATTTCATACGAAGGAATATTTTTTAGAATATATTCCATGTCTATTAAAGCAAACTTTTGGGCTACACCTGCAAAAGAGCAGAGGAGCATCAAGCTGCATAAAGCAAAAATCTTTTTCATACTCATTCTTTTTGTGTTTGATCTATATGACTACAAATATAGCTCCGGGTTTAGATTTAATTGACTAAATAACGTTAATTAAAACTCCTGACCTATAATAAAGTGGAAATTACTTCCTCCTCTTTTTCCGGTTCCATCTGTTTTGTCAAAACCATACGCCCAGTCAATACCCATCAGTCCAATCATCGGTAAGAAAATACGTACACCTACCCCCGCAGAACGTTTTAGGGCAAACGGATTAAAGTCTTTTAGATCAACCCATGCGTTTCCGGCCTCAACAAAGGCAAGCCCATAAATTGTGGATGAAGGTTCCAGTATGAATGGGTAACGGAGTTCCATACTCAAACGGGAATAGGCATATCCGTAACCACGTCCGTCATTTCCGACTATACTACCGTTTTCATAACCTCTCAGACCAATGGTTTCTGTTGCATACGTGCTGGTGTAACCACTCATACCATCACCACCCATATAGAATGTTTCAAAAGGTGATCTTTTATGTTTGTTATATTGTCCCAGGAAGCCGTATTCAACCCGTGACATGAGTACTGGGGTACGTTTTACTGTCATTGGAGCTAAAGGAGAGAATATCTTTGCTTTGAATTTCCATTTATGGTATTCAATCATTTTATATTTCTTC
>DAMCDT010000174.1:0-8082 GCA_032058265.1 Tannerellaceae bacterium | reverse complement strand
GAATTGTCTACCGGTGAACAACTTCCGATCCGTACTATTACCTATTTGTGGGAGTTTCTTACCAATAGATTAGTTGATAAAGTGTCCATAGATTTATTTATTGACCTTTACCACCAGTTTGATTTATCGGAAAACCCGATAAAGGTTGTGCCCGATCGAAATCTGGTCAAAAGGCAAATGAACCGTTGGCCTACGGGACTCGATGAAGAAGTAATGGCCATAAGGGAATATAATAAAGACCATATCATACGGGCGCTTGTTCGAAAAATAGAACGACGCCATGCCTTATCTTCCAAGTACCAGTTTCCGGAAGGAATGACTTTCGAAGAAAAATATGCTCAGATAAAGGAATGGTGGAACAGTAGCCGTTTCCATTTGTCAATGGCAGTCAAGAGTCCTACCGAACTTAATTATTTCCTGGGTAATTCGCTGTCGGAAGAAACAATGAGGATACTGATGCGGGGTAAAAAGAAAGGCATGCCTTTCTTTATAACACCTTATTATCTTTCACTACTTAATACCGGTAAAGAAGGGTATGACGACGCAACGATACGCTCTTATATCTTATATTCGGACGAATTAGTCGATACGTATGGAGATATTAAAGCCTGGGAGAGGGAAGACATTGTTGTGGCAGGCGAGCCTAACGCTGCCGGATGGTTACTTCCTGATGGCCATAATATCCACCGGCGTTATCCGGAGGTGGCGATATTGATACCCGACTCGATGGGCCGTGCCTGTGGCGGATTATGTGCATCCTGTCAACGTATGTATGATTTCCAAAGCGAACGTCTAAACTTCAACTTCGATGAATTAAAAGCAAAGGAGACCTGGGATAAGAAACTGCGTCGTTTGATGCAGTACTTTGAAGAGGATGCACAATTAAGGGATATCCTGATAACAGGAGGCGATGCTTTAATGAGCCAGAACGCTACACTTCGTAAAATATTGGAGGCCGTTTACAAAATGGCATTACGAAAGAAGAAGGCTAATGAAAGCCGTCCGGAAGGAGAGAAGTACGCAGAGTTGCAACGGGTACGTTTAGGTAGCCGTTTGTTGGCCTATCTTCCTCTAAGGATCACCGATGAATTGGTGGAAATCTTACGTGAATTTAAAGAAAAAGCCTCTACAATAGGAATTTCGCAGTTCTATATCCAAACTCATTTCCAATCACCTTTGGAAGTGACGCCTGAAGCCAAACAAGCCATTGAAAAGATACTGGCAGCCGGATGGACCATTACGAATCAGTTAGTATATAACGTGGCTGCTTCACGCCGTGGGCATACGGCTAAACTACGTCAAACGTTAAATTCGGTGGGTGTCGTATGCTATTATACATTCTCAGTGAAAGGATTTAAGGAGAATTATGCGGTATTTACGCCCAACAGCCGTTCCTTGCAGGAAGAAAAAGAAGAAAAAATATTCGGATTAGTTCCGAAAGAGAAGCGGGGAGAATTACATTCGCTCATAACCAATCAACGCCCTTTAGGTAAAGTGCTTACCCGTTTTCTGAAAGAAAATAAACTATTATTTGCCGGAACAGACCGGAATGTTTTAAATCTTCCGGGAATAGGAAAGAGCATGACTTTTAACACGATAGGTATATCTGCCGAAGGGAAGCGAATCCTGAAGTTCGATCACGACGCCAGTCGCCTGCATAGTCCGATAATTAATCAGATGGGTGAGGTTTACATTGTCGAGAATAAGTCGATAGCCGCTTATCTCCGCCAATTAAAAGAAATGGGTGAAGACTTGAATGAGTACACTTCTATCTGGAATTATTGTGAAGGAAAGACGGAGCCTCGTTTCAGTTTGTATGAATATCCGGAGTATCCTTTTACTATAACCGAAAAAATGACCAATCTGGGGATTGAGAACGAGTAATATCGTATCTTTGCTTTTCGTAAAAAATGAAAAGACATGATACATAACGAAAGAGCAACCCGTAAAGAACAAGTGTTACAAATAGCCCGTCAGATGATGACGGCAGCACGTACCGCCCCGAAAGGAAAAGGAATGGATATTATAGAGGTCGCCATGGTGACTGACGATGATATCCATTGTTTATCTGAAGAGATGCATAAAATCTATGAAGAAAAAGGTCTGAAATTCCTTTTACGCGACGCCGAAAACATTTTGAGCGCCGATGCCATAGTTATCATAGGCACCATGCAACAAACTCACGGCCTTAACTGTGCGCATTGCGGTTATGAAACATGTGCGGAGAAGCCTGAACCCGTCCCTTGTGCTATAAACTCTGTGGATGTTGGCATTGCCGTAGGATCAGCTTGTGCAACTGCCGCCGATCATCGTGTGGATACACGCGTTATGTTCAGCGCAGGATTAGCCGCCCAACGCCTACGCTATCTTGGCGACTGTAAATGTGTAATGGCCATCCCGGTCAGCGCCTCTTCCAAAAACCCCTTCTTCGACCGGAAAAGCAAAAGAATTGAAAATTGAAAGTTGAAAATTGAAAACGATTTTTACTCCCCATAACAATATAAACAAACGCTTATTGTACACTGATATGGGGACATCACATTTTCAATTTTCAACTTTCAATTTTCAATTCTTCAAGCCAAAGGCTTGAAGCCGCGTCGCTTGGCATGCGCCAATCTCCACGGGGAGAAAGGCTAACGGAGCCTACCTTTGGTCCGTCCGGCAGGCAGCTGCGTTTGAATTGTTGGGCAAAGAAACGGCGGAAGAATGTGTAAAGCCACTTCTTTATCGTCTCTTTTTCGTATTTGTCAGCGAATGCCTTTTGGGCAAGGAAGTAAATCTTTTGGGGAGTTGATCCGAAACGCATAAATTGATAAAGGAAGAAATCATGCAGTTCGTATGGGCCAACTAAATCTTCTGTTTTTTGTGAGATATTGCCGTCTTTATCGGCAGGGATCAGTTCGGGGCTGATCGGTGTATCGGCAATGTCTAATAATGTATCGCGTGATGATTCATCCATTTTATTATTAGCCACCCATTGGACAAGGTAACGTACCAACGTTTTGGGAATGCTCGTATTGACTCCATACATCGACATGTGATCTCCGTTATATGTTGCCCATCCGAGCGCCAGTTCAGAGAGGTCTCCCGTTCCGATAACCAGTCCGTTCTCCTGATTGGCTATATCCATTAATATTTGTGTACGTTCCCGCGCCTGGCTGTTTTCGTAAGTAACATCATGAACGGATGGATCATGTCCGATATCTTTGAAATGCTGTTCGGTTGCTGCAACGATCGAAATTTCGCGTGATGTAATCCCCAATGAATTCATAAGGCTGATAGCATTATTATATGTACGGCCAGTTGTTCCGAAGCCGGGCATCGTTATACCAAGTATCTGTTTACGAGGAATATTCAGCGCGTCAAAAGTCTGGACAGTAACCAATAATGCCAGTGTGGAATCTAAACCTCCTGAAATCCCGATGACCGCCGTTTTAGCATGTATATGGTCAATCCGTTTGGCTAAAGCGGCTACTTGTATATTAAATATCTCTTCGCACCGCTCATTTAAGGCATCGCCGGAAGGAACGAATGGGTGCGGATCAATCTTTCGTGTAAGATTTATACTATCTTTTTTAGGTAAATCGAACGGAACGGTGATAATATCTTCTGGTAATAATGCTTGTGCCCCACGCATAAAACTTACGTTCACCTGACGGTCATTTCGTAGATTATCGACATCTATCTCACTAATCACCAATTGTTCCTGCATGGTAAAACGTTTTGATTCCTTTAAGATGGAACCGTTTTCCGCAATAATTCCTCCTCCGGCAAAAACTAAATCCGTACTCGATTCACCATATCCTGACATGGCATATACATACCCTGCAATACAACGTGCAGATTGCTGACTGATCAAGGACATACGATACCGGTGTTTACCGATCAATTCGTTACTTGCTGACGGATTAAGTATAATATTTGCGCCAGCCATTGCCAATAAGGAACTGGGAGGAACAGGAACCCAAAGATCTTCACATATTTCAATGCCTATGGAAACATTTCCACTCGAAAATATCAAATGACTCGAAAGAGGATATGATTTATCGTTGATTATAATAGTCTTTTCCCTTAATTCCAGTGAAGAAGTAAACCAGCGTTGCTCCTGATATTCTTTATAATTGGGAAGATATGTCTTAGGGATGACACCCAATATCCTGCCTTTCTGAAAAGCAACGGCAGCATTGATCAGGCGGTTTTCAGTAACTAACGGCAAACCTACGACAGTAAAGATATCAAGATCAGCAGTTTCATTCACCAGTTTGAGGAAAGCATCCTTAGCGCTTTCCAATAAGGCCTGCTTGCTGAAAAGGTCTAAACAGGTATAAGATGTAATACAAAGCTCAGGAAACGTCATGATCTGCACACCCTCTTCCGAAGCTTGGCGCATTAATCCTTCTATCTGTTTACAATTATAGGAACAATCCGATACCGAAACGTGTGGTACTGCTGATGCTACCTTAACAAATCCATAATCCATAATCCATTTTATTTTGAGCAAATGTACGAAAATCTTCTATTGACAACGAAAAACCTTTTAACAGTAATCAAAATAAGCTTGATCTTTGCAGACAAATAACAGGCTGATGGAAACAAAGTTTATAACACTTACCAAAGACAACATTGATAAAGAACATATATGTTGTGCCTTTTCAGATAAGAAATGTACGGAAAGTTATGCCTTAAAGAAGGAATGGTTAAAAAAGGAATTCGATAATGGTTTTGTCTTCCGGCGCCTTGATGAGCGGGCAAAGGTATTTATAGAATATGTACCTGCCGAAAAGGCTTGGGTTCCGGTTGATGCTCCCAATTATCTTTTTATTAATTGCTTTTGGGTTTCCGGGCAATATAAGGGAAAAGGATATGGTAAAGCCCTTCTGCAATCAGCCCTTGACGATGCCAAAACACAAGGAAAAAATGGGATAGTAACTGTTGTCGGAACAAAAAAGTACCATTTTATGAGTGATACCAAATGGTTATTACGGCAAGGGTTTGAGACGGTGCAGCAATTATCCAATGGATTCAGCCTGCTGGTTAAGAAGATAAATCAGGAAGCTCCCGATCCTCATTTCAAAGAAAGTGTATTAATAAATGAATTACCGGATAAGGAGGGTTTGGTCGTTTATTACTCAAACCGTTGCCCTTACACCGAGTTTCATATAACGAATTCACTTAAAGAAACAGCGCAAAAGCGGAAACTTTCTCTAAAGATCATAAAGCTGGAAACATTGGAACAGGCGCAATCCGCTCCGACACCGGCAACAATTTTCAGTTTGTTTTATAACGGGCGATTTATTACTACGGATGTAAGCGTTTGTATGGATAGCCGTTTCAATAAAATAGTGAAAGTGGAATAGTTTTAACTATCTTTGTAGCGAATACTAATAATTACGAGAAAATATGGTTGTTATCAATAATTACGATGAATTTGAGAAGTATCTGGGAAAAGAAATAGGTGTATCAGAATACTTAACGATTACGCAGGAACAAATCAACTCTTTTGCAGACGCGACTTTAGACCATCAATGGATACATGTGGATGTGGAAAAAGCAAAAAAAGAAAGCCCTTTTAAAAACACGATAGCCCATGGCTACCTTACTTTATCCGTATTACCACACATGTGGGCGCAAATCGCTGAAGTAAACAATGTAAAGTCATTAATCAATTATGGCATTGACAAACTGAAATTTATTGAACCGGTTGTTGTCGGTAGTCAAATACGTTTGCGGGTTGAACTAACCTCTATTAAAAATCTGCGTGGTATTGCGAAAGCTGAGATGAAAGCAACTATGGAAATTAAAGATTCTCCTAAGAATGCTTTCGAAGGAACTATTATATTCCTTTACCATTTTAATTGATCTTCCGGTAAGAGAAAATATCTTTTTAAAGTATTAAAATACAGTCTTAGTGCAAACAGTAGATAAAATTGTTTGCACTAATTATTTATGGGCTATTCATCCATATAATAATACGGTATGAATATGTATCCAATTCTGTTCATTCCTTTAGCTAATTATATATCATTGAGCGATAAACAATATAGCAAATCTGCATAATTACTTGTGGATCCCTAAACTTTTTTTCTTCCATATCTGTTTGTTCACAACATAAACGAATTATTAATTAAAAATAAAAAATTATGGAAAGATTAAGGTTTACGGATATTACTCGTAGGGTTTCATGGGGAAGTATAATAGGTGGCGTTGTTACCGTATTGGCTATCTCTATCCTTTTATCCATCTTAGCGTCAAGTATCGGAATGTTCAAATTAGATCCTCTGTCTGATAATCCGACATCAGGAATTGGCACAACATTCGGTATATGGACAGCCATTTCATTAATACTAAGCATGGCTGCCGGAGGTTTTGTAGCCGGTAAATTAGCCGGTGCAGACGGATTCATTCATGGTTTCTTAGTATGGGCTACCAGTATGATCGTCACTGTTATAATGGTGGGTATGCTGGCAGTAGGTGCTGTGAAAATGACAGCAAATGTATTAGGTTCTGTTTCTTCTGCAGCAGGTAGTGTTATTTCGGGAGTAGGTTCAGCTGTAGGAAGCGGTGTTTCTGCTTTAGCCGATCAGGCAGGCGATGCTTTTGGAAATATCGATTTCAATGAAGATATGGACAGGGGAGAAGTTCGTCGCGATGTTCGTGAAGCACTAAGAAAAAGCGGTGTAAAGGAACTTCAACCGGAATATTTACAAAGACAATTCAGAGGAGTCAGGGCCGATCTTAACAGATCTATCAAAAGGTTGGCAACCAATCCGAACGACGCGGACAGAATTATCAACGGATTTCTTGACAGAGTACAAACACGCGCGGACAAAGCTTTCCAGAATGTAGATCGTCAGGATATTACAAGAGCGATAGCAAATAATTCAAATATGTCGCAAGCTGAGGTAGAAAGAGCCGTCGATGAATATACTGAATTGATTAATAATGCTGTTGAACAAGGAAAAGAACAGGTTGAAAACCTTAAACAATCCATCGAACAGGCTAAACAAGACCTGGCGGTTATGAAACAAGATGCTTTACAAGCCGCCGATGATGCCTCCAATGCCGCTGCACGTTCCGCTTTAATAGCATTCTTTGCTATGTTGATTGGAGCTGCCCTTGCTGCATTTGCAGGATATTTCGGAGCGGGTAAAACACAAGAAGGTTACGAAGCCTAAAAATATTTCAGCCATTGTTTAATTTTTAAGGAAATACCAAAAGACACAAATGAAGGGAGTGCTTCAAAGAGCGCTCCCTTTTTATTTGTTTTAAATTTGAACAAAATATTCTTTCCATAAGTTAATATATTATATTTAGGTTGATTTTAAGGAAAAATAAAAACTATAAAAAACAATATTCAGGATGTTACAAACAGAAATTTGGGGGAATACCGTGCAGGAATGGGGTATTTCAATCCTTATTATTATCGGAGCTTATGTATTAATGAAACTCGTTTCGTGGTTTAGTAAAAAGGTAGTACGCCCTTTCACACTTAGAACAAGAAATAGACTCGACGATGCACTATATGACTCAATTGAACCACCTCTATTATTCGGTATCATGCTTATTGGTATCTGGATTGCCATCCATCGGTTGGTATATCCCGATGGTTTTGTTAAAGCAGTAGATAGTGCTTATAAGATATTAATTGTATTAAATATCACCTGGATGCTAGCTCGTCTGACAAGTAATTTAATACAAGTTTACTGGGCCGACAGAGGAACCAACCAGCCACACCGTATGTTGCCGGTAATCAAGCGTACACTTCTTGTGGTTGTCTGGATTATCGGTGGTATCATGGCTTTAAGCAATGTAGGCGTTAATATCAGCGCATTATTAGGAACACTGGGAATTGGGGGTATTGCCTTCGCGTTAGCGGCACAAGACACAGTGAAAAATATATTCGGGGCCTTTACTATATTGACAGATAAGCCGTTTAGTATTGGTGATACCGTCAAACTCGATAGTTTCGAAGGAACTATTATTGATGTGGGTGTACGAAGCACAAAAATGAGAAACTATGATAAAAGGGTCATTACCTTCCCCAATTACAGGGTAGCAGATGCATCAATTATTAATATATCG
>DAMCDT010000173.1:0-8094 GCA_032058265.1 Tannerellaceae bacterium | reverse complement strand
CTGGTTACAAAATTAGTTATCATTGAGTTATCTGACGGTATGCAAAACTACGCAAATCGCTGAATAAAAACCCATTAGCAAAGAATATGCATCGTTATTTAAGTAACGGGATAGTAACGAAACTCCTGCTGTGTTCTGCCTAAATATGCTTTTCAGCCTTTTGCAATACAAAGCAAAACAGAGCGTAATGAACGCTGGTTCAGCTAATTCGCTACACTCTGCTTAATTTTACTTTCTGCTTAGAAGTTTATTTTATAATAAAAGATGCTTTTAGTCCTTCATTACTGTTGGTCGCTACCCACACTTCAAATTCTCCGGCTTCAATTTTCTTTATAAGGTCACGTCCGTAAAAAGCTAAGTCACTTGCATGTAAAGTAAATTCCACAACCTTAGATTCGCCCGCATTTAAACGAATTCGTTGAAAACCTTTTAGCTCTTTAACAGGACGAACTATCGATCCTAGCAAATCACGAATATAAAGTTGCACTACTTCTGTTCCTGCAACATCACTAACATTATTCAGCGTAGCTTTGATAACGATACTATCGTTTGTTGTGATTTCATTTTTGGATAATTTTAAATTCGAATATTCGAACTTGCTGTATGATAACCCATAACCAAAAGGAAAAAGCGGTTTATCTCCCGAATCCAAATAAAATGAAGTATTACCTAAAGAAGTTTGCGAAGCTTCAAGAGGAATGTCATCGACATGAACGATATTAGTGACAGGTCGTCCCGTATTATTATGGTTATAGTACATAGGTATTTGACCTACTTCGCGCACAAAGGTAACAGGTAGTTTACCACTGGGATTTTCTTTCCCGAATAATAGGTCGAGAATCGCCGGCCCGCCCATTGTTCCGGGATGAAAATTGTAAAGTATGGCATCCGCATTCGGTAGATCGCGTTCGATAGTTAACGGCCTTCCCGCCATAACAACCATAACTACAGGTTTGCCTACGCTTTTTACTGTTTTGAGCAAAGCTGACTGGACACCTATAAGATTTATATTCGATAAACAGTGAGCTTCGCCTGATAATATAGCTTCTTCTCCTACAAAAACGATAGCAATATCTGATTGGCTTACAACATCACGCACTTTTTTGAAGTTTGTGGTATCTTTATCGCGCGAATAAGAAAGCCCTGCCTCATATTTATAGTCTATATAATTATATTCAGTTTCTAAGGCTTTTAAAGGGGTGATAGTATGTGTTTTATCTCCATCGAAAGACCATGTACCCAACTGGTCGTGCGGAGCATTGGCCATAGGCCCTATTATTGCTATTTTTTGAGATTGTTTAATTGGCAGAATGTTATTTTTATTTTTTAGCAATATTGCAGATTGAACCGCTGCTCTTCGGGCTTTCGACAAATGTTCAGGCGTATAAGCTGTTGAAGATTGTGACATATCGATATACGGATTTTCAAACAATCCCAAACGATATTTTATACGTAATATATTCCGAACTGCGTTATCTATGTCTTTGACCGATATTTTACCCTCGTTAGTTAATTGCTTTAAATAATCGAAATATGTTTTGCTTACCATTTCCATATCTATACCGGCCTTTAGCGATATTTCGGCAACATGTTTACGGTCTTTGGCAAAACCATGATTTATCATTTCGCCCATCGAGTTCCAGTCCGAAACTACAAATCCGTTAAAATTCCATTTATCACGTAAAATTGTTTTCAACAAATAATCGTCTCCCGAAGCCGGAATGCCATCGTTTTCGTTGAAAGATGTCATAAGGGATGCAGCTCCGGCCGAAATGGTTTTTTCAAAGGGAGGTAAATAGACATTATGCATCAGATGAATGGGAACAGTGGTGGAATTATAATCGCGACCGCCTTCTGAAGCTCCGTACCCGACAAAATGTTTTATGCAAGAAGCTATAGATGTAGATGAAGACAAGTCGTTAGATTGAAATCCTCTTACCATCGCCGCACCTAATTCTCCTGTTAAATAAGGATCTTCTCCAAGACTTTCGGCTATACGTCCCCAACGTGCATCACGCGAAATGTCGAGCATCGGGGCAAATGTCCATGTAATGCCCTGCTCACGCGATTCGGTTGCGGCAACCCGTGCTCCGTCTTCCACTACCTGTGGATTAAATGATGAGGCTTGACCCAGTGGGATAGGAAATATAGTTTTATATCCGTGTATAATGTCGCGTCCGATGATCAGCGGTATTCCCGAAGGAGATTCTTTTAAGGCGGCTTCCTGTAAGCGGTTGATTACCTTGGCGTCGGCATTCAGTATAGAACCGATTTCTCCTTTACGGATTGATACGATAATACTGTCTAATGGCCTATCGAAATTGACTTGGTTTAACTGACCTATCTTTTCGTCAATTGACATTCGGTTAAGTAAATTATCAATAAATTTTCCCTCATTATTTTTACTATTCTGAGAGAAACAATTTATTGCAAATATGCTGAAAATCAGAGTTAAAATAATATTCTTTATCGTATTCATATTTAGTGTTATTTTAACCACGTAACTTTTTTCGTTTGAATGTCACGGCTGTTGCTTCCAATCATTATTTCAAATTCTCCCGATTCCCAATCATATTCAAGGTCATAATTGTAAAACTTCAATAGTTCGGTAGTTATTTCAAAATCGACTTGTTTACTTTCCCCGGCTTTCAGGAAGATTTTTTCAAAACCCTTTAATTCTTTTACAGGGCGCGTTACACTGCCTACAACATCCCTTATATATAATTGAACAATTTCTTCACCATCGTACTTTCCTGTATTAGTTACGGTTACAGATGCTTTCAATGGCTTGTCTCCTTTCACTTCCAATGAACTTAGGGATATGCCGCTATATTTAAATTCGGTATAGCTAAGACCGTAACCAAAAGGGTATAACGGATCGTTGGTTACATCAAGATAAGTGCTTTTGAATTCGTCGTAACGGGTGAATCCCGGACGCCCTGTATTTTTATGGTTATAGTAAATAGGAACCTGCCCGACATTTCGAGGGAACGACATAGTTAACTTTCCGCTTGGATTTACATCTCCGAATATTACATCGCCAACGGCCAATCCGGCTTCTGATCCTCCGAACCACACATTCAGTATTGCCGGAACATTTTCGTTTTCCCATTCCAGTGTCAGCGGCCGCCCGGTAAATAATACAACGGTTACTGGCTTACCCGTTTTGAGTAAGGCTGCCAGTAAATTCCTCTGTATTTCAGGAATATCTATGTAGGTGCGACAATTGCCTTCGCCGTTCATTTTTGCGGTTTCACCCAGTACGGCAACTATGACATCCGATTTGGCTACTACCGATAAAGCTTCATCCAATAACTGCTTATCGCTTCTGCTATCTCTGTTGAGGCTTAGCCCGTGGATTGTCGCCCGATTTTCGTATTCAACCTCTTCAACCAGATTACTTCCTTTTGCATAAAGTATATTGGCGTTTGAACCGCCAACTTCTTTCATTCCTTCAAGGACAGAAACAGAAGCATTCCAGTCGGCTGCCACGCTCCATGTGCCCGGCATATTTACACGTGTATCGGCCAGAGGGCCTATCACTGCTATAGTTCCTTGCTTTTTAAGGGGAAGCGTATTATTCTCGTTTTTTAGTAATACAAAACTCTTGCCTGCTATTTTGCGAGCAGTATTCCGGTGTTCTTTGGTGAATATATCTGTTGTAGAGCGTTGTTTGTCGCAATATTTGAATGGATCTTCAAACAAACCCAGCTTATATTTGGCTTCAAGTATTCGGCGGCAGGCTTTGTCAATTTGCTCTATTTTTACATTTCCTTTAGATAGGGCTTTAGGTATTTCATTTATAAAGCCTTCGCTAACCATATCCATATCGACGCCTGCATTTAATGCTCGTGCCGAAACTGTCTCCATATCTCCGATGCCATGCGAAACCATTTCAGAAATGCCTGTATAGTCACTAACAACGAATCCGTCAAATCCCCACTGATTGCGTAATATATCGGTCATCAGCCATTTATTGGCGGTTGCAGGCACACCATCCACTTCGTTGAACGAAGCCATAACGCTTCCCGTACCTGCATTAATGGCAGCCTGATAGGGGTACATGTATTCGTTGAACATTCTGTGGCGGCTCATATCCACCGTATTATAATCGCGTCCGGCATCGGGCGCTCCATACAGTGCGAAGTGTTTAACGCACGACATTATCTGTGTATTAGTAGAATATGTATTGTCTCCCTGATATCCTTTCACCATAGCTTCCGCTATTTTTCCACCTAAGAAAGGATCTTCTCCGGCTCCTTCGGCAACACGTCCCCAACGAGGGTCGCGGCTGATATCTACCATCGGGCTGAATGTCCAGTTAATACCGTCGGCGCTGGCTTCAATGGCGGCAATGCGTGCCGAAAGTTCTATGGCTTCCATATCCCAGGTAGCAGCCAATCCTAATGGAATAGGAAAGGTAGTTTTATAGCCGTGAATAACATCCAAGCCAAAAAGCAACGGTATCTTCATCCGGCTTTCCTCTACTGCTAATTTTTGTATCTGAATGGTTTTGTCTACGCTTTTCACATTGAAAACCCCGCCAACTAGACCTTGTCTGATTTTCTGATCCACGTTTTTGCTTTGCGTCGAACCCGTTGTGAAATCGGCTTCGGGATAAGTAGGCAGATTCAGTTGACCCAGTTTTTCTTCCAAGGTCATTTTCTGCATGAGAGCATCAATAAATTTATCCATGTCGTCATCGGTTTGTGCGCCAAAGCATACATGACAAAGGGATAAAGCAGTAATTAATATGAATGAAAATTTTCGGTTCATGGTAATATATATTGTTATTAATTAGCTACGAAAGCGAAATGCAATTATACGAAAAGAACTCAAGACTCAACATCCTGAGCTCTTTTAATATGTTTACATCCATGAAAAAAGATACTGTTTATGAGAAAGTATACCGATTATCTTTTTATCACTTTGTACGGCTTGTTATTTACATTCAGGATATAAATTCCTGATTCTAGAAAAGATATATCTATCCGGTTTTGTCTTGTTTCCATTATCTTTTTTCCGGTGCAATCGAATAATAGGATAGGAGCGATCAATTCGCCATCGATATTAACAAAATCAGTGGTAGGGTTAGGATATATGCTAATTTTAGATGCGTCTTCGTTATTATTTATTGAGGTAATCTGATCTATTTCAAAGACAACAGATAACCTCTTTGCAGCTTTATTGTCTATTGTCAATTCCAGTTCGGAAGTAATTTCTACTCCATCCAACAGAATAGATTTCAGAATGTAACCTGTTTCAGGAGTTACTGTAAAAGTAATGTTTTCAGCTTCATAAGCTTCAATTAATTCTCCGTTAACAATTTCTCCGCTAGCCGATACCAGTCCGTCACCGGCAACACTTACTGTTCCGTTTCCTGTTATTTCGGCTGTTATTTTTTGTGTAAGATATTCAACTGTTCCGGCCGCTGCCCATGGAATGTATTCTGTCTCAAACTTTTTCAACACCTTTATTATTGTATTCGCTCCGAATATAGTTCCGTATACTACTCCACCGGCTAGAGCGGGAGGAGCGGTGCGGAATGTAAAAGTTCTTTCAGAAGGAGTATCGGCCTTGTAAAAAATTGTTTTTCCGATTGTCGTAACACTGGTAGGAAAGCTAAAGTTAGAGATACCCGTTTCTCTGAAAATAGATTCCTGAAATGTGCTGTTGGTAAAACCCGGCATTTCTGTTATGTTCATCAGGCTACATCCCTGAAAGGCTTGTTTTCCCAAGTTATTTAAACTTGATGGAACCTCGGTAATAACTAATTTTGAACAACTTAAAAAAGCCAAAGCATTAATCAGAGTTATCTGATTATTATTCTTGCTGAACAGATTGCTGGTGCTTTCGTCATCGTTTTTTACAAGCACAGACTCTAAGTTAGAACACTGACGGAAAGCTCCGGCTCCGATATTGGTAACAGTATTGGGTAAAATTATAGTCTTCAAACCGGTCATCCCCATGAACAAGCCTCTGCCATCGTAACCCGGCATGGTGTTGTTTTGGAATGTTATACCCGAAATGTCAATAGTAGTTACATTTGTACAGGCTTTTATAGCTTTTGCATCATCAGTCGTAGTATTGTCATTTACTATATTAAAATATGTTCCGGTAATAATCAGATGTTCAATATCCGTCACAGCGCTCATTCCGTTTTCGGTTAAAGCGTTGTTTATTTCTTCTGCCAGATTTCCTACTGTCGTATGCTCTACTGTAAGTGTTTGTCCGAACATTGTATTTGCGCAGAAAAAAGTAAGAATAAGTATTGTTAGTTTTTGGGTAATTGTTTTCATCATTTTGTGTTTGTATTAGAAGTTTTCAGTATCTGCAACCGGTTTCTAAGATTGCAGATACTGAATGTTTTTTAGAATAAGATCATCTTTTTCGATTGCGCGGCTGAGCCGTTTGTAGCAGTAAATATAAGAACTCCGTTAGGTACTTCAAGTTCCGATTTGTTTATAACGATTTCATCCGATATAGTTGCCTGATAGATGGTACGACCGTCTAATAATCTTACTTGCAGCATAAGTGCCTTATCGGATAGATTCCTTATTACCGCATTTTGCCCGTCGCTATATACAGTAAATAAACTTTCTTTTTCGACTGTAGAATTGTAAATACCTGTTGTACCTCCGTATTCGAATGATCCTACATCTTTAGATGCTCCTGCAACACCTGCTCCTCTTATATCTGTAGCAGGAATCAATTCTTTGTCAAAACCCGGTAATCCTAATGTCGACGAAAGGCCTTTATCGATAAGTATGCTTGATTCGGATGTAATAGGGATATAAGGCACATAGCTGTCGTCAGACGTCCAGCGAGGAGTTAATCCTAACTGCGAAAGTTCGCTGACAAATTGTGTACCGTACTGTTCGGCTTGAGAAGTAAATGCCGGATCGTCCATATTATCGCCTAAGGCAGTTCCAACAAATACGTTATTATAAGCGATAAGAGGATCGCGCTCGTCGGATGTGTTAGACGACATTATGGAGAAATGTTCGTTATTGTAGAATATGTTATTAATCAAACGATATTTGGCGTCATAAAAGAAAGGAATAGCCAGAACTTTTGTCTTATAGAAAGTATTGTTAACTAAATTCATTTCGAAATCTTCTCTTACTCCGTTTATATAGATATCAGAAGCGCGTGGAGACAAGGCATGGATGTTTGAAGCCGGAATGTTGTCTTTAAATACGGTATTAACAAGCTCGAAATAATTTACATTGGTGTAATTTGCCCACTCGGCAGGAGCTCCGCGATAAGCATGGAAGAATCCGATCAAATCGCCTTTAGCATAATTTTGAGATTTGTTGTTTGTAAATGCGCAATTGCGTATAATCAAGCTTCCCGGTTCGCCTCCATCAGGAAGTCCGCATTGGTAAATAACGGCGCTACTGGCATAACCTCCGAAAATTTGGTTGCCATCGAAAACCGTATTTGTAATAAGAACATCTTTACCACGGCTGGCAATTGCTCCTGCACTGTTATTTGCTTCATTTTTTGTAAATGTACACTTATCAATTTCAAGCAAGTTTCCTTCAAAGAAAAGTGCGCCTCCTGGAATACCATCCCTTGTGCAACAGTTCATAAGTGTTAATCCTGATATTTTTGCGTCGGTTTTTAGTCCGATCGTAATTGCTCGGTTTCGTCCAAGATAAGGCTTGTCACCCACTTTAAGGGTTGTATTTTCACCGACAATAGTTACCTTTTTATTATTTCCTATTATAATAGCTTCGGGTCCTTCAACGTCGAATGTTGCATTTTTTTCAAGATGAATTGTCGTTTCAACTCCATCCAGAAGTTGTTCTACGGCTTTCATTACAGTTTTAAATGCAGTAGCTTCGGTTTTTCCGTCATTGCTGTTATTTCCTGTGGTAGAAACATAATATTCTTCTTGTGCATGCGATTGAACTAAAAAACCGCATATTACTAAAATAGATAAAAGAGAAAAGAGTTTTTTCATGATAATAATAGTTTGATTGTTAATAATTTTCTTTTTTTATTGATAAATGCGGACATAATCTATTATATACTCCTGAGGTAAAGCATCGGGATCGATTCCCTTCATTCCGCCCCATCCGCCACCGA
>DAMCDT010000172.1:0-8111 GCA_032058265.1 Tannerellaceae bacterium | reverse complement strand
GATGCTTACCTGACGGATAAGGAAACGGGAAAAGAGATCAATTTACAGACTTCCCCGAGCTATACGTTTACAGCAGCTAAGTCGAATGATGGCAAGGCGATCGAGTTGAACGACCGTTTCACGCTTCGTTTCAGTTATAATCCGACAGATAATGAAGAGATCGAATTAGGAGGAGATGATATGATCGTTTCATCAAAAGACGGTTATATCGTGATAGAGTCAAAAGATGATATCAGCAGCTTGCAGATATACAATATAAGTGGTGCATTGGTATATAATAGTACGAAGTTATCAATTAATTACCGTGTACGTGTAGACCGTCAACAGACCTATATCGTTAAAGCGAAAATAGGGAATGAATATAAAGTAGAGAAAGTATTTGCCAGGTAAACCAAATAATTTTTCTCTATTAAAATTAAGCAATAGGAAGGTGTGTAAACGCACACCTTCCATTTAAATTTAAAGAGATGAATTGTAGATATGCCATCAAAAAGCCTTTATCATTGCGTTTATATTCAACGGTAAGACATACGGGTTTCCGTTACCAGGAAGTAGAGGAAGGAACAACATTTGAAGTAGGTGATAAAGATTATAACCATATTTTATTCCTCCTGGACGGACATATTCAAATAAGCTGTAATGAGTTTATCAATAAGTCGGTATCTTCAGGTGAATTAATGCTTATACCCATATCTGCCGATTCGATTTGTAAAGCATCAACCAATTGCCAAATACTTCTTTTTAGTTTTGAAGAGTTCTTTATAGCTCTCAGGAACAGTTATGTAAATGACCTTAACAAACTAACGCGACAATCAGATTATGATTTCATTCTTCTTCCATTCTGTGATGCTTTATATCAGTTTACAGAGCATCTCTCGATGTATATCCGTCAAGGGCTTGATAAGCCTGTATTGCACGAAATAAAGCATTTGGAGTTACAGATCATTTTGCAATCGTTTTATTCTAAAAAGGAAATTGCCGCCTTTTTCTATCCTTTGATTGGCAGTACACCTGTTTTCAGGACTCAAATTTTGCGAAATTATAGAAAGATCGATCATATCGATGACCTGGCTTCTCATTTCGGATTGGAAAAAAGAACTTTTGGTCGTCAATTTAAAGATGAATTCGGGACTTCACCTTACCAGTGGTTACTTAACCAAAAGGCTAAACATATTCATTTCAGTTTAGCAGAATCACAAGATTCATTGGATACGATCCGTAAACAATATGGATTTAAATTTGCAGGACATTTTACTCGCTTTTGTAAAGAATACTTTGATTGTACCCCTAAAAAGTTAATGCGAAAGATAAGATTTCAGATAACCTAACTTCCGCATAACAATGAATACTTTATTATAATCTTATCCCTTTTTCATGTGACTTGCGTCACAGAACGGTTTATTACTGCTTTTTCCACAACGGCAGAGGGTAACACGGTTTCGTTCCGGATAAATAAGACCTTCCGAATTTTCAATAGTAATTCCACCTTTTACCCAGATGGGTCCCATTACATTTGCCGAAGGGTCTTCAAGTACACTGGCTTCTTTTTCCAGTAGAGGCTCCAACCGTTCGCCTGTTTTAGTTACCATCGTTAGACGTCCGCTGGGGCAATGGGTCGTCTGATGTTTTACAATATCGACAGCTTCCGGATTCTCTGCATTTTCAACCAGGTTCCATGTTCCGCTTTTGGTATCACAAAACCTGGCAACGGCACAAAGCTCTTCTGCATCCAGCAGGTCCATTTGTTTGCCTTCGATAAACTTAGCCATTTCATCGTATGTTTTTGCCTTTGCCGTTTCTGTACCATCAAATCCCTGATTGTGAGAGCCGTCACAATATGGTTTATTATTACTTCTTCCACAACGGCATAGATGCATTTTATTTTCTACCGGATATTTTTGAATTTCTTCGTAACTGAGAGAATATCCTTTTTCATTCTGTACGTATTTCATGTGATTGACGGGTATGTTGCCAATCAGTTCGTACGGTCCGTTTTTGAGAACTTTTATTTTTTTTGGTGATTCATCCATTATCATGATCGAAAAGTTTAGTTTAATTTCTAATTATTGGTGATATAATACGTCGGCTATATCAGGATCTTTCTTAAATACACTTTTAGCAAACGGACATAGAGGTAGTATTTTCAACTTGTTTTCACGGGCATATATTACAGCTTCCATCACCATGGCTTTACCTATACCTTCGCCGTTAAATTCTTCGTCTACTTCTGTGTGGTCTATAATAAAACGATTGCCATCTACATTTACATACGTCATAAGTCCGGCTTCACGGCCATTTTTTTTGCAACAAAGTATCCTTTCTCTTTGTTTTGAACATGCTTTATTTCCATTATCTCTTTCTTTTTAATATTAACATTTCATGTTAAAGGAATGTTTAAGATATTATTTATAAATTCGCAGACCTCAATAACAGATTAAAATGAATAAGAAATCTCTCAAACGTGTTGCAGCAATTCACGATTTATCAGGTTTTGGAAAATGCTCACTTACAGTAGCCCTTCCAATCCTATCGGCGGCAGGAATTGAAACTACCGCCTTGCCTACTGCGGTCTTATCTACGCACACCGGTGGTATAAGCGGATTCACTTATCTTGATATGACAGGCGAGATGCGTCCGTTCATGAATCACTGGAAGTCTTTGGATATACATTTTGATGCTATATACAGTGGATTTTTAGGTTCAATTGAACAAATCGATATTGTAACGGATTTCTTTGATACATTCCGTCAAAATGATACATTAATTTTGGTTGATCCTGTTATGGCCGATAACGGCGAACTCTATAAAGTATTCACTTCCGATTTTGTGGAAGGAATGAAACGAATATGCTCAAAAGCGGATATTATTGTACCTAATCTCACGGAAGCAACATTGCTTTTAAATGAAGAATACCTGCCGGGCCCCTATACGAAAGCATACATAGAAGATGTATTGATAAAATTGAGTGAACTTGGACCTGAGAAGATCGTATTGACCGGAGTGTACTTTGATGAGGATAACCTGGGCGCTGCAACATACGATAAAACTACCGGTGATACCACCTTTACATTGGTGCAGAAGATACCCGGTTATTATCATGGAACGGGTGATGTGTTTGCCAGTGCGCTTCTGTCCGGATTAATGAATCATTTTACTTTAGGAGAATCAGCAGGCATTGCCGTTCGTTATACAGCTGAAAGCATACGTCGAACTTTTGAAGCCCAGACCGACCACCGTTTTGGCGTTGATTTTGAACATGGTTTTCCACAGTTACTCAGAGAACTAAAACTGGTATAAATTTTATTATGAATAAACTTAAACTCGCTATTTCAGGTATTGGCGGTGTAGGTGGTTACTATGGAGGATTATTAGCTTCCCATTATGCTAATTCTGCGGATATTAATATCTATTTCATTGCCCGTGGTAAAAACCTTGAAGCTATCAGGCAACACGGGTTAAAGGTCAGAACCTCTGACAATGAATTCACGGCAATTCCAACGCTCGCAACCGATCAACCTACCGACATAGGTAAAGTGGATTTTTTGTTTTGTTGTACAAAGGCTTACGATCTGGAAGAGAATATCACTCAATTATTACCTGTCATCGGCACAGAAACGGTCATAATTCCATTACTAAATGGAGTAGATATAGCCGGGAGGATACAGCAAGTATTACCTGGCCATCATATATGGGAAGGCTGTTGCTATATCGTCTCCCGTTTAGAGGAACCAGGGATCATTGAAAAGACTTCTCCCAAAGACTTCCTATATTTCGGCAGCAAAAATGGTGATGAAATGCGACAGCGCCTTTTGCTCTCCCTATTAACGGAGGCAGGTATATCCGCATATAATCCTGACGACATCGATATTCGTATATGGATGAAATTTGTCATGATATCAACAACAGCAACGATTACTTCTTATTATAATCTTTCAATCGGAGGGATTATGCAAGGCCATTATGATGAGTTTCTGGAATTGCTAAAAGAAATAAGACGGGTTGCCGAAGCAAAAGGGATCCACCTTCCCGATGATATTGTTGAATCGACGGCTAAGGCACAACAGTTGATGCCCCATGACTCAACAACCTCTATGCATAGTGATTTCATGCGTGGAGGCAGGAATGAACTGGAAACACTTACGGGTTATGTGATCCGGGCTGCCGAATCATTACATATCAATGTACCATTATACAGGAAAATGTATGATCAGTTATCAGCGGGAATAAACCGGTAACCTCCTTTAGTGTTTGATTGAATAACTCCTATGGAAGGATATGCTATGTGCATACCGGCGACAGGGATATTATTTTCAGAAACATATTCTAATACTTGTTTTCTAGAAGTAGCCGCTAATTTCGGATCAACATCATACGTGACAGAAACTTGTGGGTAGGGCATCTGAATAGCCATCGCATGAGACAGATCTCCCCAGATTAATAGTTTATCTTTCCCCGAAGATACCAGATACATGCTATGTCCCGGCGTATGCCCATAAGCGGCGATAGGTTGTATACCGGGAAGTAATTCAGAAACAGTTGTACCTAATTCACCCGGTTGAAACAGATGAAGTTGTTCTTTATATGCAGCAATGACATTCTGTTGTTGTTTCGCATCAATACTCATCCAATAATCATGCTCGGGCTGAGGCAGATAGACATCCGCTTTGGGAAACATTACTTTGTCATTTTGTATCATTCCTCCTATATGGTCACCATGCATGTGTGTAATTAATACTACATCAATCTGGTCGGCGGATACGCCTACTGATTTAAGGTTATCGAACAGTTTTCTTCCTAATCCCGCATCTACCAGAATATTTTTGTCAGGAGTTTTAATTAAGAACGCATTCATGGCATTAGGAAATGTCCCTTCCGGAGCATATTCACTGAGCATTTCGGGTGTAGCGTCAACCAGAATGCCTTTATTGCCTTGTCCTTGTGATTCTGCTAAAAGAGTCACCTCCAACAATCCGACTTTATAAGTAAATGTATTTTTCTCCGTTTGTTGAGCAAGTAAAGTATTAGGCATACAAAAGCTGATAAATAAAAGAATTACTATATTTTTCATACGATAAAAATTTTAATAAGAGGTATGGAAATCCGCAGTATGTTCTGGTGGCTTAAACCGGTTTTCATATATATGCTTATTTCATACACTTCATAAATTATTGGTATGACAAATATAGAAATAATAAAAAGACCGTAAGCCAAATAATATTAATTAATCATTTAATATTATTCAGCTTACGGCTTTTTATTGTAAAAAAAGATCTTAATTTACTTTTCTGTCCAGGTCTTTTAATTCCTGGAGTTTTTGCTCAATCTCTTCTTTTTCCTTTATCAAACGCAGTTCTTCATTTCCCAGCTTTTCTTTTTTATAACGATATGCCAACGCAATTACATCTTCCAGCTCGGCGAAAGACAAATGTTTTAAACTAGCTTTTACTAATTTCAAAGCTTCCGATTTGTTTACCTTATTCTTTGTTCCTTTTGGTCGTGCCATTTTCTTTTTATTTAAACTTATTAATGTAATGTTCTCATCCTAATAACAGTTCATATATTTATTTTGTTTAATAGAATAACTAATACATTAAATAGGATGATTAATACTATATTTTCATTAAAAGGCCTGGAGATATTTATGATAAAGCCCTTTATATTTTATCTGCCACCAACCGGTGTATTAATATCCACCGGCTGGTGTATTAATATCCACCGGCTGGTGTATTAATATCCACCGGTTGGTGGCAGATAAAATTGATCTTAAGTAACTACTAAATTTACCAGAGGAAAATATTAGATTGTAATATGAAAAGTGGTAATAATTCTCCCATAACTCAAGCTAACAAGATGGTTAAACTGTTAAAAAGCTATGTTCTGTAACAGTGCCTTATAATTGCTTTTTTCGAACACATTCTATAATTTGCGGCCTCGTGAAAAATTAAGCATTATTTATAAACTCATTTAATACCTGATATCATGAAGGTTTATCAAACAAATGAAATTAAGAACATCGCCATCTTGGGAAGTTCTGGCTCTGGGAAAACCACTCTCGCTGAAGCTATGCTTTACGAGGGTGGAGTTATAAAACGTCGCGGCACTGTGAAAGCAGGAAATACGGTGAGTGACTATTTCCCGGTTGAGAAAGAGTATGGATACTCAGTGTTCTCAACCGTTTTTAGTGTGGAATGGCAAGATAGAAAACTAAATTTTATAGATTGTCCGGGTTCGGACGACTTTATCGGTGGTGCTGTTTCGGCTTTAAATGTTACAGATACTGCCTTGATGGTTTTGAATGCCCAGTATGGTATTGAAGTAGGGACTATTAACCAGTTCCGCTATACCGAGCAATTCAATAAACCGGTTATTTTCATTGTTAACCAGCTGGATAATGATAAGGCTGATTATGATGGCACCATTAATCAATTGAAAGAAAGCTATGGCAGCAAAGTGGTACAGGTGCAGTATCCGGTTAATACGGGACCTTCGTTTAACGCTGTAGTAGACGTGTTGAAGATGAAAATGTACCGCTGGAAACCCGAAGGAGGAGTGCCGGAAGTATTGGATATACCTGCTGAGGAAATGGATAAAGCAACTGAACTACATGGTTTGTTGGTAGAAGCTGCTGCGGAAAATGACGACCAGTTAATGGAGAAGTTCTTTGAAGAAGGAACGTTAAGCGAAGATGATATGCGTGCCGGTATCAGCGCCGGACTGATTTCACGTGGTATGTTCCCGGTATTCTGTGTATGTGCTGAAAAAGATATGTGTGTACGTCGTACAATGGAATTCCTTGGAAATGTAGTTCCAACCGTTGACAGGATGCCTCATTTTAAAGCAATCGATGGTAGAGATGTAGCTCCTGATGCTAACGGGCCAACCAGTATCTTTTTCTTTAAGACTACCGTAGAGCAACACATCGGACAAGTATCTTACTTTAAAGTGATATCAGGAAAAGTAAAAGAAGGAGATGATTTGTTGAATGCCGACAGAGGTTCAAAAGAACGTATCGCTCAAATATTCTCGGTTGCAGGACAGACAAGAAACCAGGTGGCCGAAATGGTTGCCGGCGATATTGGCGCCACTGTAAAACTGAAAGATGTCCGCCGTGGGAATACGTTGAACGGGAAAGGGGCAGATTATAAATTTGATTTTATAAAATATCCTAATCCTAAATATCGCCGCGCTATTAAAGCAGTTAATGAGTCGGATTCAGAAAAACTGAGTGAATTATTAAACCGCATGAAAGAAGAAGATCCTACATGGATCATTGAACAATCCAAAGAATTGAAACAAACAATCGTTTCAGGACAAGGGGAGTTCCACTTGCGTACATTGAAATGGCGTTTAGAAAATAATGAGAAATTAGCTATCGAATATCTCGAGCCGAAAATTCCTTATCGTGAAACGATAACTAAAGCGGCAAGAGCTGATTACCGTCATAAGAAACAATCAGGAGGTGCCGGACAATTCGGTGAAGTCCACATGATAGTGGAACCTTATCATGAAGGAATGCCTGTACCGGAGGTTTATCGTTTTGGCGGACAGGAATTTAAAGTAAGTGCCCGTGATACGCAAACCATTGATTTGGATTGGGGCGGCAAACTTGTATTCGTAAACTCAATTGTTGGAGGCGCTATTGATGCCCGTTTCCTTCCTGCTATACTAAAAGGGGTAATGGCCCGTATGGAACAAGGCCCGTTAACAGGTTCGTATGCCCGCGACGTTCGTATCATCGTATACGATGGAAAGATGCACCCTGTAGACAGTAATGAAATTTCTTTCATGCTTGCAGGACGTAATGCATTCAGCACAGCGTTTAAAGAAGCAGGACCTAAAATCCTCGAACCTATATATGATGTGGAGGTTTCCGTTCCGGCAGATTATTTAGGTGATGTGATGAGTGACCTGCAAGGCCGCCGCGCGGTTATTATGGGTATGAACAGTGAAAAGGGGTATGAAAAGCTTTCCGCACGTGTTCCTTTAAAGGAAATGTCATCCTATTCAACCTCATTAAGTTCTATTACGGGTGGCAGGGCTTCATTTACAATGAAATTTTCCGCTTATGAATTGGTTCCTACCGATGTACAGGAAAAGCTGCTCAAAGCCTA
>DAMCDT010000171.1:0-8140 GCA_032058265.1 Tannerellaceae bacterium | reverse complement strand
ACATATTAGTTTTAAATAAATGGATAGATTAAACAGACTTAAAAGGCTGAATGGAATTATTTTTTGGTTCTTGGCTTTTGCTTTTAGCAATTATGCACAAAATATAAAGATCCATTCTCATAATGATTACCGGCAGCGTGTGCCTTTCTATCAGGCATATTCTCAACAGCTTTCTTCTATTGAGGCTGATATATTTGCCACGGACAAACCGGGTGAATTACTGGTAGCGCATGATAAGGAAGAACTCTCCTTCTCTCCCTCTATCGATGACGCATATATCCAACCGTTGGTTCAATTATATAAACAAAACAAGGGGAAAGCATGGAAAGATTCTGATAATCTTTTAATATTGTTAGTTGATTTAAAAACACCGGCTGATCCTACCTTAGACAGACTTATTGCTAAATTGAAAGAATATCCGGAAGTATTCGACCCCGAAGTAAATCCTTATGCCGTTCGTGTAGTGATCTCAGGGAAAAGGCCGGAGGCGAAAGAGTTTATCAAATATCCCTCTATAATCTCTTTTGACGGCTCGCATCTGGATTATACACCGGAACAATTAAAGCGAATCAGTATGATAAGCCTCAATTTGCAGGATTATACTTATTGGAACGGTAAAGGCGCTATAAAAAAAGACGAGCTTGAACGTGTAAAAGATGTCATCGATAAGGTACACAAGCTCGGTAAACCTATCCGTTTTTGGGGAACTCCCGACGGTGTCACTGCATGGAATACATTCCATACGTTGGGGGTTGATTATATTAATACGGATCAACCGGAAGCCTGCACTGCCTTTTTCCGTGATTTCCATAAAAAGACATTCAAAATTAATGCCAATACGGATAATAAGGAGAATGATATTGCCCGTGCAAAACGTTTGGATAAAGCCACTGCCGGATTTGAAGGTTTCCATGAAAGAAATCTTCAGTTATCTAAAAAGATAGACGTTTATAAACCAACCTATCTGAATGATGGAGAAAACAAACCGGTTAAAAATGTTATTTTCCTTATAGGCGATGGTATGGGATTAACACAGATATGTGCGGCAGATGCCATCAATGAGAATCTGTCGGTGTTGCAAATGAAACATCTTGGTCTGCAAAAGACAGAAGCAGCCGATACTTATACAACGGATTCCGCAGCAGGAGGAAGCGCCCTGGCAACCGGTAAAAAACATAACAACCGGCATATTAGTATGAGCCCGGATGGTGAAATTTATCCATCATTGACGGATATATTCTTTGATAAAGGGTATGCCTGTGGAATTGTTACCTTAGGTAATATTGCCGATGCAACACCTGCAGCGTTTTATGGGCATTCTTTAGAGAGAGATAATTCCGATGAAATTACAAATTGGCTGCTGGACGGCAAACTTACTTTATTGAACGGAAGTGGAAAGGATTTCTTTACCGACCGTGCAGATGGAAAGGATCTGTTTGCAGAACTTAAATCAAAAGCCGGTTATCAAATCCAATCCTCTGTGCAAGATATTAATAAGGTTAAAGGTAAAGCAATCTGTATAGATGAACGCATGGAAAGGGCTGCCAATGAAAAAACTTTGACTTTATTAGCTGAAGCTACCACACAGGCTTTACAAAAGCTAACAGAAGAAAAAAGCAAAGGTTTCTTCCTGATGGTAGAGGGGGCAAAAATAGACTATGCAGGTCACGCTAATTCTCTTCCGGGTTCTATATTGGAAACCTTTAGTTTTGATTTGGCAATTGCAGAAGCCCTAAAATATGCTGACAGTAATGGTGAAACATTAGTTATTGTTACCGGTGATCATGAAACAGGTGGCCTGTCATTAGTAGATCGGGACAATCACTCCATGACACTTGTCGGGCAGTATATGACAGACGATCATACGCCGATTATGCTGCCGGTATTCGTTTACGGTCCGGGAGCAAATGAGTTTATTGGTGTTTACCAGAACACAGAGATTTTTAATAAAATACTGAAGGTTTCAGGATTACGCCCTTAAAAGAAAACAGAATGAAAACAAGTATTCTCAGTATCCTTACTTTTGTGTTGATAGTTTTATCTGCATCAGCAAAAGAAGATATAAAACTTTCTTTCAACAAAGAGGGTAAATTTAAAATTGCCCAATTCACCGATTTGCATTGGAGCCACGAATCTCCGAATTGTGCAAAGACTACAGCTACAATAAAAGCTGTATTGAACAATGAAAAGCCGGATATTGCTATCCTCACAGGGGATGTTGTAACTGATGCACCGGCAAAGGAAGCATGGCTCGCTATCGCTAAAATATTTAAAGATGCGAAAGTCCCTTTTGCTGTTACATTGGGTAATCATGATAACGAAACAGGGATTTCCAAAGCGGAAATATTCAACCTCTTAAAAGACCTCCCTTATTTTGTTGGAGAGAAAGGGCCGGATAATATCTACGGTTACGGCAATTATGTTCTTCCTGTCATGAGTTCCAAATCAGGAAAAACGGCTGGACTAATTTATTGCATCGACTCTAACGATCGCTCCCCAAGTACCAAGTATGGTGACTATGACTGGATACATTATGACCAGATCGAGTGGTACAGGCAACAAAGTGATCAGTACACAAAATCAAACAATAATATACCGCTTCCCGCATTAGCCTTTTTCCATATTCCGATACTTGAGTACAATAATATCGTAGGACGGAATACTACGATTGGAAATGATGAAGAGGGCGTGGCTTCTCCTACTATCAATACCGGGATGTTTGCCTCCATGATTGAAAAGAAAGATGTTATGGGAATATTCGTCGGTCATGACCATAACAATGATTATATCGGAATTGAATACGATATCGCCTTGGCGTTCGGGCGTGTAACAGGAACAGATGCGTATGGTAAGTTCGAGAGAGGAGGACGTATCATTGAAATGTATGAAGACAAATTCAAGTTTGATACATGGATATCTACTCCAGGCGGAACCGAACTATACTATTATTTCCCATCAGGGCTTTCTTCAGTTGATGAAGAAGGAATGGATTATTTACCGGCTAAAAATGTCAAACCGTCAAAGCAGGGAGTTAGTTATAACTATTACGAAGGGAGATTCAAACATACTGATCAAATGATAAAAGCTTATATGATTAAACAAGGAACCATGAAGAATATCTCCATAAAAGAAGCTCCTGTTGAAGATCATTTTGGTTACGAGTTCCGTACTTTCATCCATATTCCGGAAAAAGGAGTCTATCGTTTTTACACTTATTCTGATGATGGCTCACGCCTTTTGATTGACGGTGAAATGGTTGTGGAAAATGATGGTTCACATAATGCGAAAAGAGTGGATGGAAAAGTCGCTCTTGAAGCCGGATATCATGAATTGCGCGTTCTTTATTTCGAAGATTATATGGGGCAGGCATTAGAAGTAGGTATCTCAAGCAGGGATATGCGCGAAACTACCATCCCGGACTATATGCTGTTTCTACCTGAATAAAATTAATTCTATAAAACAATATTTTATGATAAAGACAAAATTTATAACTACTCTTCTTTTAGGGATATTTTTGTTTCCTCTACTGGCTTTCGCTCAGAAAGAAAATACGCCCAAGTATAATTTACCATACAAAAATACGTATGTAAAAGAACCATTGGTCACTGAAAATGAATATCGCATTGCTAAGCCACACTATCAGGAACCTAAAAGTTTTCAGGAAGCGAAGCAAATACTACCTGCTCCTTTCTGGGACGGACATTCAAAGGAAATTGAGATGTACTGGAAAGCCTGGGAAATTGCCATTGGTAACATCCGACAGGTAGAAGAAGGATCAGGATTCGTTTCACCTTACCTGGATGTCGCTTATAACGGAAATATATTTATGTGGGATGCCTCCTTCATGATGATGTTTGCACGGTATGGTTATAAGTTTTTCCCCTTCCAAAATTCATTAGACAATTTCTATGCAAAACAACATCCGGATGGTTTTATCTGCCGCGAGATCATGGCGAATGGCTGGGATTGCTTCGAACGATATGACCCTACCAGCACAGGGCCTAACTTATTGCCGTGGGCAGAAATGGCTTATTTCAAGCAATATGGAGACATGGAGCGCCTGCATAAAGTATTTCCGGTATTATGTGCCTATTACAAATGGTTGAAGTTAAACCGCACTTGGCCGAACGGAACATACTGGTCAAGCGGATGGGGAACCGGAATGGATAATATGCCTCGCGTACAATCTAAGTACAATATGATCTATAGCCACGGACACATGGTGTGGCTGGATGCATGTTTACAGCAGCTATTTATGGCTAATATCCTGCTTGAAGCAGGATTCTATTTAGAGAGATGGCAGGAAATTGAAGAGTTTGAAGATGAAATCAAAATGCTTACCAAGTATATTCAGGAGAACTTATGGGACGAAAAAACAGGTTTCCTGTATGACCAATATGCAGACGGTAGCCTGAATACAACTAAAGGAATAGGCGCTTATTGGGCACTTTACACAGATGTTTTGAGCAAGGAGCGTCTGGATCGCATGGTAAATCATTTAAAAGACACTACTGAATTTAACCGTACCCACCGAGTGCCGTCATTATCTGCCGATAATTCTAAATACAATCCCATCGGACGGTATTGGCAAGGTGGCGTATGGCCGGGAACAAATTATATGGTGATTACAGGACTTGATAAAAAAGGGTATACGCCATTGGCAAAAGAAATTGCGAACAATCACTATGGGAAAGTCTTTGAAGTATATAAAAATACCGGAACTTTCTGGGAATATTATGCTCCTGAAGTAACAGAACCGGGCTTTATGGCTCGTAAAGATTTCGTAGGATGGACGGGATTACCGCCGATTGCTGTCTTTATTGAATACATCCTCGGTATCCGCTCCGACTATTCAGAAAATAAAGTGGTCTGGGATATTACACAGAAAGAAGCACATGGTATCGAACGTTATCCTTTCGGCCCGGATGGATTGGTCACTTTTAAAGTAAAAGCCCGGAGCGCAACAACACAAGAACCTCAGGTTGAGGTAACCAGCAATGTGCCTTTTGAGTTAATAATCAAATGGGGCGATAAAGAAAAAGTAATGAAAATAACAGCTGAAGGAACCAACGCAAAATAACACACTAATAATCACGCAAAAAGCCAATAAGCATCCACTTTGACTTATTGGCTTTTTGCGTTTCTTGCATTCAGAGAAAAGAACTCACTCTTAAATAAATCCAATTCTTCGCGTAGCTCGTTATAATTTTCTTCTAACTCTCCTACCTTATTATAATAGGTATCATGTATGTTCGGCATTTTAGGGGTGAAGTACCACTCAGCATACCAAATCGTATTTATTTCTTCTTCCGTCAGATTGAAGCTGGGGAAAGCCATTTTATCGGGGTTGTCTGAGTTGAGTACGATGATACCATGCTCCTTCAGGCGGTTTTTGAGGCGTTTGACAAAGGATCGGCCTTCACGGTCGGCAACAATATAAATATGGCTGTCGCGGATACTTCCCCACTCAGAACGGTCGAGCATACGGACAATCAGAAAACCCCCGTCCTGCAGGGTAGGGATCATACTTGTCCCTTTGATACGGACGCACAAATATTCATTACCGCTTTTCAGCATATTTGCCGGCATGTGTATATACCCAATATCTTCCGAGTGTACAGGATTGAAAAAACCACTTCCCGCAGCAACAGAAATATCTACCATCGGAATAGGTACAGGTTCGTTCTTTTTTAAGTTTAAAATAGACAAAAGGCCTTTCTTTGGAACTTTCGGTTTCGCAAATTCCGGCGAATTTTCCTCGGCAACCATATTTCTTATTTCGGTTGAACCGTAACCATAAGACAGTCCTTTATTTAATATAGGCCCTTCTCCCTTGAAGATATAATCGTAGGAAATGTTAAAAATATCAAAGAATTTTTGTAATAGATCCACTTTTACACCCTGCCTTTCCCCCAGTATTTCTGTGATTGTCTGGGGAGAACAGCCTAATTTCTCTGCTAATTCGCTTTTTCTTCTGACGATTTTTTCTTCTAAAAGGTAATTAATAACCTTAATAATCCTTTGGTTTACTGCGTCTTTTTCCATAAAACATTTATTAACACATTATTTTTGTGTATTTTATTTCTGTACAATATTTCTGTGTATATTTGTATCAGAATACATGACAAAAATACAATAAAATCGTAGAATCGCAAGAAATTACTGATTAAATAACGTTTAAATTGAAATGTATTAACCGGATAACACAGAAAAATATTTGATATAGGATTTCATGGTATATGGAAAAGTGATGATGAGAAAACCTAAATCCTTCCGGATTTCATGGTTGACTTCAACTAAAGAATATGAATAAGCTTCCCATGAAAACGGATAATGAATAAAACAAACATGTATAGAAATTTAATAATTACGAAAAAATGAAGTCGATCATACTTCTCCTCACAAGTCCTTTTATTGTAATCCTCACCTTAGCAGGACTTCAATCTATCGAATGGCATCAGAATGAAGGGTCCGAGATTCCGTTGCTTCCCTATCTGATACTACTTATATCGACCGTTTGGTGTTTTCTGGTTGCCAATACCAACAAACAGGAAATGCTCAAAGCATTAGAGATTATCGAAAGGTGGCTGGAAAATTTAGTCAATAAACACAAAAAATAAATCGCATGGAAAAAGAAAGAAGGTATATGAACCGCAAAACGCTTCGACGCCTCAAAAAACTTGAAGCCGAGAGTGAGAACATCCTGAACCAATTGAGCAAACGTCCGTGGGACAGTGCACTGGTCAGCCGCCTGAACGAGATTGATATTAAAATCGTCGCTATTACACATGAACAAACAATTGACTACTAACATATAAAATCCGACAGTTATGAAAAATGTAAGTGACTTATCAAGTAAAGAATTAGCTCAGTTATTAGCTGACAAACGCGAAGAAGAACGCAAACAGTCGCTGGCACGGCGCGAAGCTTACGAAGCTCTTCGTTCTGAATTATTGGAAAATCTTGAAAAACAAGTAAAAACAGTCTGTAAGGAAGTTAGATGTTTTGCTGATTTTGTTAATAACGAATCTTCCGCATTCCGCGAAGTGATGACAGAATATGGCCAACTACGGAGTGATGAACAACTTAGTTTCACATTACGTGACGACGACTTTAAGTGGGAAGTAAAAAGTAATAAGGTAAAACGTTTCGATGAACGGGCAGATCTGGCCGCCATGCGGCTGATAGAATTCCTCCGCAAATGGATACAACAACAGCCCGACGGTACTGAAAACCCTATGTATCAGCTCACGATGAAACTGCTCGAACGCAATAAATACGGCGACCTCGATTATAAATCCGTTTCCAAACTCTACGACCTGGAAAGCCGCTTTTCCGATCCTGAATACTCCGATATCATGCGTCTGTTCAAAGAGAGTAATATTGTGGAAGGTACTGCTATCAACCACTATTTCTACCAACGCGACAAATTGGGCGTATGGCGTAAAATGGAACCTTCATTCAATAGGCTGTAAGATTAAAAAAATCAACTAATAGGTTTATCCATTACGCTTTCCGTAGTAAAACTCTTTACCGATTACGCCGCTTTTCTATAAAAAATCCTTTCCTTTGTAAGTATATGAAAGCAAAGAAAAAGATATTATCCTGGGTATTACTGATTGTGATGCTTGGAGGTCTGGTAAGTTGCGATCCGGATGACTACTATGACGGTGAGGAAGAAACGTATCTGTTATGCCGGCAAGTATGGGTCTCTTATTTTACTACCTGGGAGGGAATTGAGTGTGAACAAACTATTTATTTTAATCAAAATGGGAGTGGTGTAGAAGCCTTCACTTATTTTTATCCTGGACGTACGGTAAGAGAAGAAACCAACTTTTTCTGGTGGTGGGATTCTGATTATTATGATGTACTCTATATGCAATATCCCGATTACTACATTTATTTTGATGCTGTCAGGATATCAGAAACAAGATTACAGGGTTATCTAGATAAAGAATGGGTAGAATTCACCCCGTATTAATTAACGTGAGTTTCTTGTCCGGAATAGAACGTGAGCAAATAAAAAAAGCTAACGTGTGAAATAATTTTGCCCGTATCTCATTTGGTAAAAGCCCGTAAAGTGATAACAAGTGAAACAGAATCTATTTTTTAGTCAAAACAATACAATGATTGAAAGAAG
>DAMCDT010000170.1:0-8157 GCA_032058265.1 Tannerellaceae bacterium | reverse complement strand
TCGGTAAAGGTAATTACCAGTTAATAATATAATACCTTTTCCTATTTGATTAGATTTAACCGTCTATTTAATAAGACAGTAGGCACATTTTAATGGTTGACTACCGTCTATTTGATCGCCTCACCTCTGCGATCCGATCGTTTCAGCATTTGTGAGGCGATCGGATCACAAGGGTGAGGCGATTGAATCACAGAGGTGGAACGATTAAAAATAAATGACTGAAATATCAAATAAATACACACTAGCTTTTAAAACATATTATACAAAATCCTAAATATACCAATTCTAAAAGACCGGTTCCTGCCAATCGATAAAAAAATTCATATCTTTGTTTGCTGTCGGATGAATGAAGATACTGAACATATAATTGCCCTAAAACAAGATTGTAAAGAGTCTTTTACATTCTTATATAATAAATATTGCGATCAAATATACAGGTTTAGCAGATTATACCTGACCGGTACGGATTCCGTTGAAGAAGTTGTGCAGGAAGTATTTATCAAGCTCTGGGAATCCAGGGAATTTATAAGTGAGAAAGATAACTTTAAAGGCCTTCTTTTTATTATTACCCGCAACTTGATATTCAATAAGCACCGTAAACGAGTGAATGAAGATTTCTATAAAATGACTGTCCTTTCCGCAATGGAATCAACCTATGACATAGAAGAAGAAATTGAAGCCAAAAATCTCAGTGAGTATATCGACCAACTGATCGAAGAGTTACCCCCGCGTCGAAGGCAGATATTTAATCTTAGCAGAAAAGAACATTTGAGCTATAAAGAAATCGCCAACCTACTGAATATTTCTGAGAAAACTGTGGAAAACCAGATCAGTGAGGCTATTAAATACCTGCGCCAAAATATCGCATTATTGTTGCTTTTCTTATAAAGCCTTTTTATAACTGTTTCAGTATTCATCTTTCCTGATTTTTTTCAAATACCAATAGGGGTTATCCTTTATTGGCGTGTATTTATATTTAGAGGGGAAGAAATTTTATTTATATGAAAAAAAACAATAAAAAGATCATCATACAAAAACTAATGAAAGATCAGCTTGAGGAAGCAGAAGAACAAGCCCTGATCAATAGCCGGAACCTGTCTGAATATATGTATAAACAATGGGAAACATGTGCACAATCAGATAAAATCAGCCTAGCCGAGAAACGCAAAATATTCCACAATATTCTGAAAAGGATTGCTATCAATCGTACAAATAATAAACTGTTATTTTATAAACTCAGTCTGGCCGCTTCCTTTTTACTGATTATCGGACTCTCCGTAATGGCCTATATGTTTTCTTCCAACCTGCCCCTCAATCAGATGTATGTCATTAGTTCAGGGATTAGGAATATGGAATCCGTAACTTTACCGGACGGAACTACCGTCCAACTGGGAGCCGGTTCCAAACTTACTTATCCGGAGCGATTCTATGGTAAAACCAGGGAAGTAACATTGCATGGACAAGCTTTTTTTGATGTCGCGCACAATGAAAAGAAACCGTTTATCGTACATACACCCCAAATGGACTTAACGGTATTGGGTACAGCCTTTGAATTATTTAGCTATGATGTTGAAAATACTATCGAAATAATTCTCCTGAAGGGAAAAGTAAAAGCAAATATTGCTGGAGATCTGACAAATGAAGCTCAGGAACTATTCATACTCCCTGATGACAAAATCGTATTCGATAAACACACCCGGTCGATATGCAAAGAAACTGTTAATGCCGATAAATACACATCCTGGCGCAAAAACGGTATTCTTTGTTTTGAGAATGAAAAACTTTCAATGATCATACCTCGCCTTGAACAATGGTACGGCAGGCATATTATTTGTCAAAAGGATATTGCTGAAAGATACCGGTTTACTTTCAAAGTAAGAGATGAAACATTGGAACGGATCTTATATATGATCGAAAAATCATCACCATTAAAATACACTAAGACACCGGAAGGAGATTTCACCATCTATTTGAAATAATCACAAGTACTAACCTAACTCTATTACGTATGTTCTTTAATGATAGTTAGCCCTAAACACACAGTTGGAAGATACTACTATCTTCCAACCCGAGAATTTCTGATAAATGCAGGTAAAGAGTCGCGTTCTGTGCCCTGCATAATGTTTCATCAAAAACAATACAAAGTTATGAAAAAAAACGAGGAATGGGATTACCATATCCCGCCACTTAGAAAAACTGTTAGAATTATGAAAATCACAGCTTTTTTGATCTTATTCGCTGTATGTACTATTTCTGCTTCTACTTATGCCCAGAATTACAGGCTTTCAATGAAAAAACAAAACGTCCGTATAATCGATATTCTGAAAGAAATAGAAGGAAATAGTGAATTTACCTTTTTCTTCAATGATAATCAGGTAAATGTAAATCAGAAAGCAAGCATTGACGTGGAAGAAACTTCGATTGAAGAAGTACTAGCTAAACTCTTTAAAAATACTAACTACACCTATCAGATCATTGACAGGCAGGTATTAATTAAGAGCAAAGGAGCATCCGGACCGGCAACGGTGAAAGCTATTTCTCAACAACAGAGAAATAGTATCAGCGGTATTATCCAGGATGAAAGAGGAGAGCCCATTATTGGCGCCAATGTAGTAGTTAAAGGAACCTTGTTGGGGAGTGTAACGGATATAGATGGTAAATTCACGATCGAGGCAGAAGCAAACGCTATCCTGCAAATTACATATATAGGCTACTTACCTGTAGAAGTTCCTGTTAATAACAGAACCAACATTTCCATTACCTTACAGGAAGATACACAGAACCTGGATGAAGTGGTGGTAGTCGGATACGGAACTCAGAAGAAAGTTACATTAACCGGAGCCGTTTCCGCTATCGGAGGAGATGAAATAATCACCACAAAAAATGAAAATGTAGAGAACATGCTTTCCGGTAAAATGCCTGGGGTACGCGTAGTACAATGGTCGGGTGAACCCGGGGCTTTTAATACAAAGTTTGAAATTCGCGGAATGGGTAATCCTTTAATAATCATCGACGGTGTACCTCGCGAGAACATGAACCGGCTTGACCCGAATGAAATTGAAAGCATCTCCGTCTTAAAAGATGCTTCAGCAGCCATTTACGGGGTACGAGCTGCAAACGGGGTTGTACTAATCACCACAAAAAAAGGTAAAAGCGGAAGAATACAATTGGATTATTCCGGATCAGTCGGATGGCAGCAAGCATCGGGGCTTCCTGAAACAAGTAATGCATGGCAGTATATGACATTAATGAACGAAAATGCCCGGAATAACGGCCAGGCGCTTATGTACTCACTCGATGAAATAGAAGCCTATAAGAACGGATCCAAGCCAAGTACTAACTGGGCCAAAATAGCCATTGATGAATTTGCTCCTCAAACACAACACAGTTTCAGTGCGCAAGGTAATACCGAGAAAGTTGATTATTTCATTAATTTCGGATATCTGAACCAGGAAGGTTTCTGGAAGAGCGGAGATTTGAATTATGAACGGTATAATATACGTTCAAATATAGGAGCCCAATTAACAAAGCGTTTACGGGCTGATGTTTCATTAAACGGAATGATGGATACTAAAAACCAGCCGTATCGTGATACATGGATTGTCTTTAAATCCATTTGGACACAAGTTCCGTTATGGCCGGTTTACGCCAATGATAATCCTGATTACCTGTATAATGCGGCAGATGCAGACCACCCGTTAGTGATTACTGATTCTGACCTGGATGGTTACAGAAAACATAACAGTAAACTTTTCCAGGCAACAATGAGCCTCTCTTATGATGTACCATATATAGATGGCTTAAAGGCGAAAGCTATGTACAGTTATGACTATAATATGTGGGAATCGAAAGAGTTTGCCAAAGAATTCACCCTGTATACATACGATGCAGTCAATAATACATATAATCCAAATAAAGCACAATCTCCATCAAATGTAAGGCGCAGCTTCAGGGATAACAATGCAACCTTACTACAGTTGTCTTTGAATTATGTCAAAACATTTAATGATAAACATAATATTAATGTATTGGCCTTGTATGAAGAAAGCACTTCGGATATGGACAATTTCTATGCCAAAAGGGAATTATCCATGGATGCTGTTGATCAGTTGTTTGCTGGAAATAGTGTCAATCAGGAAGGTTCCATGGATTCAAACGGTTACCGCTCAAATACGAAACTTCAGAATCAAAACGGTGTATGGAAGATTGCTAATAAAGGGGTTGTCGGAAGGATCAATTACGACTTTATGTCGAAATATATAGCCGAGTTCAGTTTCAGGTACGACGGTTCCTCCAAGTTTGCACCGGGGCATCAATGGGGTTTCTTCCCGGCAGGATCATTAGGCTGGAGAATAACGGAAGAGTCTTTCTTTAAAAATATAAAGGCTTTATCATTCATCAATAACTTTAAATTACGGGCTTCCTACGGTAAAATGGGAGACGACAGTTCTTCTTCTTATCAGTTCCTTTCGGGATATAATTATCCTTCCGGCGGATTTGTATTCAATAATTCCTATACCAATGGTTTAGGGTTACGTGGTATGGCTAATCCGTATATTACATGGTTCACCTCCAAATTAGCAAATTTAGGTGTCGACGCGGATATGTGGCATGGCCTATTAGGAGTTCAATTCGATATATTCAGCAGGGTACGCGACGGGCTGTTAGCAACCAGAAGCCAAAGTTTACCTGGCACGGTAGGCGCCGACCTGCCGCAGGAAAACCTGGAAGGCGATATTACTAAAGGATTCGAAATAGCCCTTACGCACCGTAACCAGATTAATGATTTTCATTATTATTTCTCCGGTAATTTTTCGTATGCCAGAAAAAAATGGAGACATAAAGAGATATCCTTAAGAGGTAATTCCTACAGGAATTGGAGAGATAACTATACAGACAGGTATGACGAAATGTGGTGGGGTTACGGTTATGTAGGCCAGTTTACATCTTACGATAATATCTTCGGAGCTCCTATTCAGGATGGTAAAGGAAACTCCGTATTATTACCTGGTGATTATGCTTATGAAGACTGGAACGGTGACGGGGTAATTGATGAGAATGATGAACATCCTATCTCCATAAGCGGACTTCCTAAAATTAATTTTGGTTTTACTGTCGGTGCAGAATATAAAGGTATTGACCTGAATCTGGTTTTCCAGGGTGCGGCGCAAAGTTATGTCAGGTATCCTGAACAGTTAGAGCGGCCTTTATATTGGGATAGAAACGGGCTCAGTATGTTTATGGACCGTTGGCATCTGGCTGATCCGACTGCTGATCCGAGAGATCCCTCAAGCGAATGGATTCCCGGATATTATCCTTCCCCCAACAATGGAGAAACGACTAATTACCGGGATTCGGAAAGGCTGATACAAAATGCAACATATTTAAGGCTTAAAAGTGTCGAACTGGGTTATACTCTACCTTTTTCAATCCTCAAGAATATTGGAATCCAAAACTTACGGGTGTACTTCAGCGGATATAATTTGTTGACCTTTACCGGGATCAAGTATCTTGATCCGGAACATCCAAGCGATACATACGGGTATTTATACCCTCTGACAAAGTCTTATAATGTGGGCGTTAATCTTACTTTTTAAAAACAGATAGTTATGAAAAACATAAGACAAATAATCCTTTCATTATCTACATTATTATTCATAATGTCATGTAATGATCTGAATCTTCCTCCCATTAATATCATACAAGATAAGGATGTGTTCAGCACTGAATCGGGAGTGACGGCTTTTATGGTACGTTTATATGAAGAGTTACCGCTTGAAAACTTTAAATTCAACAGAGACGGATTTAATCAGTTCGCCAATTATCCGGCACCGGGTAACTTTACCGGCGAATATTTATTATGTATGACTGATATGGTCTGGGATTCTCCATCGGGAGACTGGTGGCAGGCATGGCGGTACGGCTCCGTAAGAAATGTTAATTATTTCTTGTCAACATTCCCCGAGTACGCGGAAAATTACCTGGAGTCACAACAAACCTTATGGATGGGCGAAGCTCATTTCATTCGTGCCTACTATTACTTTGCATTAGTTAAAAGATATGGCGGTGTTCCTATTATAACAGAAGTACAGAATTTCCCGGAACAAAGTATGGAAGAACTGCGCGTACCACGTAATACAGAAAAAGAAGTATATGATTTTATTGCCAGTGAACTGGATGAGGCTATCAGACTGCTACCGGAGGAAAGTCCGCAAAAAGGCCGCGTAAATAAATACATCGCTTATGCTTTAAAATCGAGGGTAATGTTATATGCCGGATCGATAGCCCAATATGGAAGTATTCAACTGGATGGAATATTAGGTATACCTGCCTCAGACGCCAATTCTTACTACCAAAGCAGCTATGATGCTGCTGTAGCATTGGAGGGTAAATATTCGCTTTACAGGAAATATGATGATAAAGCTGAAAACTATTGGAGACTATTCCTAGATAATGACAGTCCGGAAAATATTTTTTGTGAAGAGTTCATTTATCCGGAAAAAACACATTCTTATGATGTTCTCCATATCCCTTACCAGCAAAGAGGCTCTCAGGGTTACTCAAGTAGATTTTGTCCGACACTTGAAATGGTAGAAATGTATGATGATATAAATGGTAATCCGGGAACTGTAAAAATAACAGACGACTCCGGCAAACCTATCCGTTTTGATAATACGATGGATTTATTTGAAAACGCCGAGCCCCGTTTACGTGGTACGGTAATCTTGCCAGGTGATATTTTCAAAGGAGAATCCATTGAAATTCAAAAAGGTTTATATCCGACATATAGTGAAACGGCTGATCCGTTAATATCGACCAATGCAAATGACCTGTATGAAGGGCACCGTATCATCGGTCGTAGTGGAATGGGACATCAGGAAATGACTTCTACCGGATTTGTGATCCGTAAATATCAAAATCCCGACATGGCAATGGCTGATGTGCTTATATCACGCTCTACACAATCATGGATCGATATCAGATACGCAGAAATATTATTGAATAAGGCCGAGGCTGCATTCAATCTGGGTAAAATTGATGAAGCCCTGGCTGCAATAAATGATATCCGCGACAGGGCCGGCGCTAAACCGTATACAAAGGATCAGTTGACGATCAAGGCTATACAGAAAGAACGAAGAATGGAATTAGCCTTCGAGAACCATACATACTGGGATTTGAGGCGGTGGAGAATAGCCGACAGTGAAATTAACAATACCCAATTTACAGCTTTATGTCCTTATTATATTTACGATGAAGGAAAATATATTTTCAAGAAAGAAAAAGTGGGCGGGCGTTATACTTTTGATGTAAAAGTGAACTATGTAATGATCCCGACTGCCGAAATCTCTAAGAATGAAAGATTAATTCAGAATCCAGGTTATTGATCAAATATAAATCGTATGAAAAAGATAATTTATTTATTCTATATCGCCTTAGCAAGTACTGTCTTTATTGCATGTACGGAAATTGATAACTACGATGCTCCGGCGGAAACACTTACAGGAAGTGTGATAGATGAAGTTACCAATAAGCCGATTATAACCGAACAACCGAACGGTTTCAGGATCAGGCTTTCGGAAGTAAGCTGGAGTGATAATCCACAACCAGAATACTTTTGGGGTAAGGCAGACGGCACATTTAATAATACCAAAATATTCAAGGGTACGTATGAAATAACTCCGGTTGAGGGAGCTTTCTTCCCAGTCGACCCCGTTAAAAGTGAAATAAAAGGAACAACCAATATTGACTTTAAGGTGACTCCCTATTTAACGGTGACAGCATCAGACATATCTGTATCAAACGGTGTTTTAAATGTTACATATAATATTTCACGTTCTAAGGTGGGCGATAAGATCATTGATTCCCGGGTATTTGTTTCAACGAATCCGCATGTGGGGACAAACGTACTAAGCAACGACTTAAGCCCTTTGAGAGACTTTTCCGAAATAGATGATGAGGAAGTACTTAAAACAACATTCAAGGAATCTATCGAAGGCCTCGAAAAAAACAAAACATATTATGTACGTGTAGGTGCCAGAACAAACAACCAAAGTAAACGTTACAATTTCACTGAAATAGTAACAATTACCCCATAAAAGATTTTCTGCTATTTCATTTGGAACGCTGGGTATTATCTCAGCGTTCTTTTTATAGTAT
>DAMCDT010000169.1:0-8164 GCA_032058265.1 Tannerellaceae bacterium | reverse complement strand
ATTATTAAATCAGAGAATTTTTATTTATAAATAATAAATTGTATTAGCTTTTTATGTTTAATTTAATCTTAAATATATGAATGAGAAATATAGATACAGTTTTGTATTTAGTTATTTAGATCTGGATATATACTAATTATTAACTATATAATAATAAAATAAACTGAATAAATTCGCTCTAATTGCTTATTTTGGTTTTTTGTAATTGCATTTGATGAGACATGTATTTAATTGATTAATTTGTAACCTTCATATTATTAATGGTGCTAACTAATATATTTTTATAAATACTGAAATGTCTTATTATTGAACAGACTTTATTTCAATTATTTTTTTTCAAACTGTTCATTAGATATAATGGATTTGTTCTTTACTTTTGTTTTGTAAGTATTAATAGTATTGACAAAATAATTTAAAAATTTGGCAATGCGTTCGCTTTCATATATACCTAACCGTATAAGTGCAAAAATACGCATTTCGGCTGTGAGGCTTTTACTGTTTTCTGGTTGAACACGATCATGGGAATCAAATAATTTATTGTATGAATCAATGAATGTAGGAAATAAGCGTAAGAATGTTTCATCAAATGACGCATACATATTCTTCCTTTCCTTTTGCAAATCAGCCTCTTTAAAAAACAAACGTAAATCGTCATACTGACGGGCAGCTATTTTGCGGTTTACCAACTTAAATAACTGCTCTAATTTGTCAATGTATTCCGAATTAATATAGAAAGAATAACCTATATATTCATCTTTTATATTACTCACTTCGATTAATTGCATATTCGTCTGAAGTAGCTGTTTGTTTTGTTTACCTATGATTGTGCGGGCTTTTATGACTTTTTTAAACTGTTTATAGATAATAATGGTTGCAATCAATAATAATAGGAAAAGAAAAGAAATAAAAAACATAGAACGGATTAAAATATTCCGTTGTTTTTCAACTGCGTCAAATCTCTCTTTTTCAATAATCGGTAATATTGAACCGACTTCTATTTTACGATGACGAGCATTATAAAAGTTAGCGTCGTTCATTGCCAATTTAATGTATTTATTGGCACGAAGGATATCTCCTTCTTCATACAGGAAATTCGCCAGGCTCCGGAGAGCCGTTGTTTATTTTGTAACAGATTTAATGTCTCCTATGGCTGCATGTATAATATGCCTTTTAGCAGTCTCAGTATCTCCCATGACCCAGTATATATATCCTAAGGTTGAAGAAGTAATTGCGTAAAGATGTGTGTCTATATCATGTATATTAAACAATGTAGTAAATATCTCGATGGCCCGGGGAAATTGTCCATTTTCATTTGCTGAAGGCCATAGGAATATCACCAGTCCAACGATTGCATGGAAACAATATATATAATGGAATCACTGTATTGATTTCCTTTTTTAATATATTGGCTTCGGAAAGGCTCTTCATTATTGTAGTCAGCAATATCATAGAAATACCTTGCGCATAAGGTGTAATGATCTTTTTTAAGTTTCTCAGGAGCATTAGATACGTCTACTACGTTGATTAAATCATTAGCTTGAATAAACCGGATGATAGCAAACAGAATATAACTGCATCGTAAGCTTCAATCTCATATAGAGGATTATTTAGCTCCAGAGCTATTTCTACTGATTTATTAGCATAACTATAAGCAGATTCATATTTATAGGATTTGTATTCGTCAAATAATTGAATATGCTTTTTAAAGATTTTATCCTTATCGGATTTAGGGATAACAGATAGCTGGTGTTAGATGGTTCTTATTTGGTTTTCTTTCTCGACAACAAAACAATCACTAATATGGATATAATAGTCTAACTCTACATAAAGCGAATCTAAAGATCGTGCAAATGTTTGAGAAATTAAAAAAACACGAAAAAGCTGACTAATATGCTTCTCATTTGGTATTATACTATCATAATAAAAAACAAGGTTATCTGTATATGCAAAGATAATACCTTTATTTATCTTCTGATGACTCATTATTAAAAAAACACATTTCCCCTCATATCCGTCAATTTAAGGGTGTTATATTTCAGGGGATCAACACTTTATACTTGTTTTTTAAAGTTTCTTTTTTGTTAGTAATATAATGGGGATATATGTAGCGAAGATTTATGTCTTTATTTAGGCCAGCTCAAGTCGGTATTAAATCGTCCCCACCTCCGTGCCCAGGCAGTTGCTTGCGGGTTTTGCCGTCGCAACCCTCAGATTGACGCAGGTGCTTTTTTTGAAGTATTACTCTACTGTGCCAACCGCCGGCAGTGCAGTAGCCTGTCCTTCATGTCTTACCGCCGGCAGTTCTGCCATGGGATAGAAGTCAGTAAAAATGCGGTAGACAAACGCTTCAATGACAGGTGTGTCGATTTTATTAAAGCTGTCCGGGCAGAAGTATTACAAGAGCGTTATAGGGGCTCTTTGTGCACTTTTGGCAAGGAGGTTTTGGGCTTCTTCCACCGTGTGCGTATCAAAGACTAGACGCGTTTCCAGTTACCCCCCGTCATTGAAAGATGATTTCCCCGCTACGGTAGGCTCCGCTAGTGCGGCAGACATAAGCATCCAGTTTGAATATGACATCAAAAGTGGGCTATACTCTGTATGGAGATAGCAAACGGGAGTGACAACGATAAAAAAGAGGTTTCCCAAAACTGCCTGGAGAGGAGGGTGAAGGCAGATTGTTTGTCCCGTCCTGAAATTGGTTGACAAGTTAATTTAAGATACTTCCGGTTTAAAATAGGTAACGTCGCAATATTTTTTGCTAACTTGTACTGTATTGATGTATGCCGCTTAAATAATTTATGTATGTTACTTTTTAAATAATCTAAATCAATTACAAGAATAATAATAAATCAGTCTTGTTCAGGATCAGAACGAGTCATACATAAGAATGGAAAGATATTATTTTTGTGTAAGATTATCTTTCACCTCTTTCTTATTTATATACAATAAGTTATATGCAAAAGTGATAGGTGAAAGATAATACTGGAGAAACACTAAAATGGTGACTTTCTTGTCTTGTTTATTAGAATTGTATTTTAGGAGCTTCTTCAAGCTGTATTCTTTGTTCACCCAGATCAAACATGGATTCTTTATTGAATCCAAACAAACCTGAAATAATATTTGTAGGGACTGTTTGAACGGCATTATTATATTGTTTGGTAGCCGCATTGAAGTATTGTCTTACGGATGATAGTTTATTTTCAATTCCGCTTATTTCCTGTTGTAAGTGCATAAAGTTTTGATTTGCTTTTAAATCGGGATAAGCTTCAACTGTCACTTTAAGTCCGGATAAAGCTGAGGATAAATTCTTTTCAGCATCTATTTTATCATCAATGGTTTTTGCGTTGACTGCTCCGTTACGGGCTGTGATAACCCTGTCTAACGTTTCCTTTTCATGGGAAGCGTATCCTTTCACAGTATCTACCAATTGAGGGATCAGATCGTGCCTTTGTTTAAGGAATACATCGATATCGGCGAAAGCGTTTTCACGGTTATTTCTTAATCGTACTAGTGAGTTATACATAGAAGCAATCATAATTCCCAGTACAAATATAACTGCCAAAATAATCAGGATTGTCATTGATGAATGTTTTTATGGTTAATACAGTTTGAAAGATAAGTGTCTTTTATTTATCAGCAATGATTAACGGAGGTTTGTTTTTAATAATTATGGAGGGCATACCTATATAAAACAATTAAGGGCTGTCATCACGACATCCCCTAACCAATTTTGTTAACCTTAAATCTAATACTATTATGAAAAAACCACAGTACAAATATAGGGGTTATTTTATAACTGTCAATAGTTAAAATGCTAAATAATGTTGTGTAGCATATAACAAAATATAATTGATGTATTTTATTTGTTATGGACTTTTGTAATGATGCTCACAGAGATGATTGCTATTATGGATAATGGTAGTGCAAATAAGATAGGATCGATGGCAAACCAAGGATAAACATCAATTAATACATCTTTACCAAATAAGGCATTGCAAACACCTATCGGAGCGGCTTCCGCTTTATGTAGAAATAGCATAGCAAATAAGCTGGATAAAGCGCCAACCCATAAACTGGCATAAGCTCCCTGACGGGTAACTCCTTTCCAATATAAAGAGCAAAAATATGCAGGTAAAAATGTTGCGGCACATACTCCCATAAATAAAGCTGTTCCGCGTGCAATAATACCATCGCTTAACGTATAGCAAATTATATAGCTTAATAGGATAGAGAATAATACGCCGATACGTACCCCTATTGTGGAGTTGGGGTTTTTCTTACGTCCTAGTTTTGGAAATACATCTGCTCCAAAAGCTCCGCCCATCGTGTGAAATTGTGCACTTAAGGTTGACATACTGGCAGATAAGATACATAACATAAATACTGCTCCAAACCAATCCGGCATTGCTTTATCAATATATAACGGAATAATCTTATCCATGTCCTTAATTGCTTCTGATGCAACAATTCCTTCGGTCTTTAAAAAGAATAGATTGGATAATGGACCTATATGATAGATGGAACCAACAGTAACGAAGATAAACAAACAACCGATAAAGACACCTCTGTTAAGTTGCTTACTGCTTTCGACAGTCATAAAACGTACCACTAGTTGAGGCTGGGCGAGGCAACCTATACCTACTCCTAATATCAAAGAAGTGACAAGTGTATACCATTGTGGAGAACCGGTTATCGGCATGGAAGTCCACCCTCGATGCCCTAATTCTTTAAAACGTTCAGGTACTAAATGAGCAATATTGGTTAATTCTTGGTTTGCTTCTGTGAAACCCAATCCCATGGAGTGGTAAAACCAAAAAAGGAGGAAAAGCATGCAAAGAAACATGATAGATGCCTGCATTGCGTCGGTATACATAACACCTTTAATTCCTCCGGTTATTACATAAGCGGCAACGATCAATGTAAATATTAATAAGGCAAGATCGAGATCGATATTGAATATTTGTTCAATAAATACGGCGCCTCCTTTCATAACTACCGCTGCATAAAGAGGCATACCGATAAATATTATTACAGCAATAAATATCTGTATGGAACGTGATTGGTAATGTAATCCCAAAAGCTGGGCAAATGTTCTTGCTTCATGCTTGGCACCTAATCTACGTGTTCGGCGGCCAAAGAAAATGAAAGCGACGATTACTCCCATTAACATATTCAGCATACATAACCATTGAATACCCATTCCAAAAGTTGCCGAGAAACCTCCAAAACCAACTATAGCAGATGCCGATATAAATGTAGCCCCATAGGATAAGGCCATTATAATCGGATTGGCTTTACTGCCACCCAATAAATAATCACTGGCATTCTTTGTCTGCTTATATCCGATATATCCCAGCCAGGCAATAGCAAACATATAAATGATAACAATGATCCCTAACGTAAGTGTACTCATTTTTCAACAGAATTAGGCGTGTTATTGTCATCAACGTCATCTTTATTCCAACGGGTAATGCCATACCAAATAGCGAATACTACACAACCAGCAGCTAATACATAAGCTAACCAAATACCGGGATCGTCAATTCCAAACATAAAAACGTTGCTTTTATTAAGTTGACAGTTGATAGTTGACAGTTGACAATTAAATAATACGCTAAATTGTCAACTGTCAATTGTCACTTGTCAACTGATTTTATATTTTAACTAAGTCGCTTTCACAAATGTATTCGAGATTTTGGCGACGTATTACTTCACGAGCCGCTTCCCGGTTGTTTGTCCTTAGAATAAGGATTGCTTTTCCATTGATTGAGAAGCAATACATATATTCAATACTCAAGCCTGCTTTTGTGAAATGAGTTAATGTCTCTGCAAAACTTCCGGCGTTTGAGCTGGTCACTATTGCTAATACATCCGTAAGATTTGCGCTTACATTATTATCTTTTAATATCTGATGAGCTTTTAGCGGATCACTTACAATCATGCGCATAATGCCGAATTCTGAAGTATCAGCAATGGTCGCGGCAATGATCCTGATGTTCTCTTCAGCCAGAAGCGCTAGTATTTCACTTAGTTTGCCATATTTATTTTCTAAGAAAATTGAAATCTGATGTACTGTCATAGTATGAACGATTAATGATTAGCGATTAATGATTGACCAGATTAAACCGTTAGTCATTAACCGTTAATCGTTATTATATAAGTTTTCTCAAATCTTTTACGCGAACGGCTTTACCTTCCTGAACAGGCAAAGAGCCTTTTGCTACTAATTTAATACGAGGAGTAAGTAATAACTCGTCTCTTAATTGCCGGGTGATCTCTTTTGCCAGGCGTTGTAAGACGCCATAATCATCGGTATATAGATCATTAAGCTCTACTTCAATCAGCATTTCATCACTATTTCCCACTGTTTCCAAAGTGATCAGGTAATTACTACCTAATTCCTTGAATTGCATTAATATGGTTTCAACCTGTATCGGGAATAGATTAACACCTTTCAGAATGATCATATCATCACTTCTTCCCTGGAAACGGGCAATACGTTTATGCGTACGTCCACACCGACATTCTCCCGAAATAATACGGGTAAGGTCGCGGGTACGGTAACGGAATAAAGGCATAGCCTCACGATTTATGGTAGTGAGTACCAATTCTCCCACTTCTCCTTCAGGAACAGGAAGCAATGTATCAGGATCAATGATCTCAACGATCACATAATCTTCCCAAATATGCAGCCCATTTTGTTCTGTGCATTCAAAGGCAACACCGGGGCCATTCATTTCCGACATTCCGAAGCAATTGTATGCTTTTACTCCCAGGAGCTGTTCTATGCGCTTCCTTTGTTCTTCCGAATGAGGCTCTGCGCCTATACATATCGTGCGTAACTGTGTATCCTTGCTTGGATCGACTCCTATTTCATACATAACTTCCGCCAAACGTGTCGCATAACTAGGGATAATATGCAGGCAAGTGGTGCCAAAGTCTTTGATAAATTTGATTTGCCTTTTGGTATTTCCGGCTGCGGCAGGAACTGTTAATGCGCCGAGTTTTTCCGCTCCGTATTGAAAACCCAGCCCTCCGGTAAACATCCCGTATCCGGATGTATTCTGAAAAATATCCGTATCACGCAGGCCAACCATATACATACAACGTGCTACTTGGTTAGCCCATTCCTCCAGATCATTCCATGAATGGAGAACTACGGTGGGGTTACCAGTCGTACCACTTGATGAATGCAGCCTGACACATTGCTTTAAAGGGACGGCAGCCATCCCGTAAGGATAGTTATTTCGAAGATCGGTTTTAGTAGTGAAAGGTATTTTTTGCAGATCATCCAATGAGTGAATATTATCTGCTGTAATATTATTTTCGGTGAATACTTTTTTGTAAAAAGGAGAATTATAAGCTAATGCTATTGTTTTCTTTAATCGTTCTAATTGCAGTTGTTCTAACTTATCCCGACTTAAGGTTTCAATGTCTTGTTGCCAATACGTCATCATTTTTAGAGTTGTTGTGTATTTACTTCTTTAAATTCGGTGACAAAGGTATCTTTTATTTTGCATTTTATAATTATTTGTACCAAAATTATTATTATCTTTCGCTGACTAATCATTTTTTCTAATCATATGAAAGCAACCTTCCTTTATTTATTCTGCTTTAATCTGATTTGTATTTCCGTTTTAGCAGATGAAAACTCTAATCAAGAAACATTCTGGCCTGGATTTGCTGTAATTGGAGGTGAAATGCCGGATGCTATCCTCGTTTTGCTTTAATATCTCCTGAAGGTATTATTATGGATATGTGGGACGGATATGGAGAAGGAAGCTTAATTTATCGGTTAGGTCGACACATTGACGAGTTTAAAATAAAACGCGTACCGTTTCCTTGAAATTAATTGTTATATATTATTACCTATAGTAAAAGAGACTGCCCTCGCGGACAGCCTCTTTTATCAGCTTTTATGTTTAAAGGGTTAATGTAGAAGGCTATGCCGTCTCCATTGATTATAGTGCAAATATATAATTATGTTATGATATAGACTTTGTATTATGTAACATAATGTAATAAAAATGTACTATTATGGTAAAAAATTCGAAGTATATGGCGATAGCTTTTTGATTTTTTCTGAAAATTAATAAATTGTGGAAACTGTAATATATAAATATCTTGAAAGTAGATTAGCTCATTTATTACAGACGGATACAAT
>DAMCDT010000168.1:0-8205 GCA_032058265.1 Tannerellaceae bacterium | reverse complement strand
GGTGTGTAAGAAAGTTGTAACGTCGGTAAAGATATTTCTTAAGCCCTTTCTCCTGAGAGAAGGGGCTTTTTAATTGAAAAATATGAAGAATCAATTACGGAGTGCTACCAGCACGCAGGGAAGAAGAATGGCAGGTGCACGTGCTTTATGGCAGGCAAACGGTATGAAGAAAGAGCAAATGGGGAAACCCATTATCGCTATTGTTAATTCTTTTACACAATTCGTACCCGGTCATGTGCATTTGCATGAAATAGGACAGCAGGTAAAGGCTGAGATTGAAAAGTTAGGTTGCTTTGCGGCTGAGTTTAATACGATCGCTATCGATGATGGAATTGCCATGGGGCATGATGGTATGCTTTATTCTCTTCCTTCACGCGAATTGATTGCAGATAGCGTAGAATACATGGTGAATGCCCATAAGGCCGATGCCATGATCTGCATCAGTAATTGCGATAAAATCACGCCAGGTATGTTGATGGCTGCTATGCGCCTGAATATTCCTTCTGTATTTGTATCGGGTGGCCCGATGGAGGCCGGTGAACTAAATGGCCGCGCTCTGGATTTAATTGATATTTTAATTGAGGCGGCTGATGATTCTATTAGTGACGAACAAATATATCAGGTTGAAAATTCAGCTTGTCCGACATGTGGAAGTTGTTCGGGTATGTTTACAGCCAATTCCATGAATTGCCTGAATGAAGCGATCGGCCTAGCACTTCCGGGTAACGGAACTATCGTCGCAACACATGCAAACCGGATCCGGCTATTTCGAAAAGCGGCAAAACTAATTGTCGATAACGCATATAAATATTACCGCGACGGGGATGATTCCGTATTACCACGGAGTATTGCTACCCGTCAGGCTTTCCTGAATGCGATGTCGCTGGATATTGCTATGGGAGGTTCTACCAATACCGTACTTCATCTACTGGCGGTAGCACATGAAGCGGAAGTAGATTTCACCATGAAAGACATTGATATGCTTTCCCGGAAAGTACCCGTTTTGTGTAAAGTAGCCCCGAATACCCCCATATACCATATACAGGACGTGAATCGTGCCGGCGGTATTATTGCCATTATGGGTGAATTATCGAAGGTTGGTTTGATAGATGGCTCGGTCAAACGGGCAGATGGATTGACTCTATCCGAAGCAATTGACAATTATTGTATTACTTCACCGGACGTTACAGAAGAAGCTGTAAATTTTTACCGGAGCGCTCCGGCACATCGTTTTAATTTAGTACTTGGTTCCCAGGAAAGCTATTATAAGGAACTGGATACCGACCGGTCGAATGGATGTATCCGTGATATGGAACACGCTTATATGAAAGATGGCGGATTGGCTGTACTTTACGGTAATATAGCACAAAACGGATGTGTGGTAAAGACAGCCGGCGTGGATGAAAGTATTTTCCATTTTTCAGGTCCGGCAAAGGTTTTTGATTCACAGGAAGCAGCCTGTGACGGAATACTTGGTGATGAAGTCGTCGCCGGAGATGTTGTCGTAATCACATACGAAGGTCCAAAAGGTGGTCCGGGCATGCAGGAAATGCTTTATCCGACTTCATATATTAAAAGTAAACATTTGGGCAAAGAGTGCGCCTTGATTACCGACGGACGCTTTAGCGGAGGAACTTCCGGCCTTTCTATCGGACACGTCTCACCTGAAGCTGCTGCCGGAGGAGCCATCGGACTTGTAAGGAACGGCGACATCATTGAAATTAATATTCCGGAACGAACTATACACGTACAATTAAGCGATACGGAATTGGAACAACGTCGCGAAGAAGAACAATCACGCGATTCAAAAGCATTCACCCCGCCCTATCGCGAACGTACCATTTCAAAAGCGTTAAAAGCTTATGCTATGATGGCTGCCTCAGCAGATAAAGGAGCCGTGAGAATAATTGAAAATTGAAAATTGAAAGTTGTAAATTATGGACAATAAAATAACGGGTTCAGATGCTTTATTGCAAACATTAATTGCGGAAGGTGTTGATACCATCTTCGGGTATCCGGGAGGACAAATAATACCATTTTATGATCGTTTATATGATTACCATGATAAGATAAAGCATGTCTTGGTGCGTCATGAACAGGGTGCCACACATGCAGCACAAGGATATGCACGAGTATCGGGTAAAGTTGGAGTTGCGGTGGTTACTTCCGGTCCAGGGGCAACTAATACTATAACAGGAATTGCGGATGCCATGATGGACAGTACGCCAATTGTTGTTATTTCCGGCCAGGTACCCGCACCTTTATTAGGAACAGATGCTTTCCAGGAAATCGATGTTATCGGTATTACACAGCCTATTACCAAATGGGCATATCAAATACGCAAACCGGAAGAAATCGTTTGGGCGGTTTCGCGTGCTTTCTATATTGCTTCCAGTGGCCGTCCCGGCCCGGTTGTATTGGATTTCGCGAAAGACGCTCAAATAGGCATGGTTGATTTTATACATGAGAAGGTTGATTTTATACGCAGTTACCAGCCATTTCCTGATATAGTACAAAAAGATATTAAGGATGCTGCCGAGCTAATCAACCAGGCAAAAAAACCTTTAGCCCTGGTTGGTCAAGGCGTTATTCTAAGCGGAGCGGAAAAAGAACTGGTTGCTTTCCTGGAAAAGGCTGATATCCCGGCCGCCTCTACGGCACTAGGTTTATCAGCTATGCCGTCAGATTACCGTTTGAATAAAGGAATGTTGGGTATGCATGGAAATGTCGGCCCTAATAGAAAGACAAACGAATGTGACGTATTGATCGCCATAGGAATGCGTTTTGACGACCGTGTTACAGGCAATCTTGAAACTTATGCAAAACAAGCAAAGATCATACATTTTGATATTGACCTTTCTGAAATAGGCAAAAATGTTGCGGTAGATATTCCTGTACATGGAAACGCAAAAGATACTTTATCTGCCGTAACAGATCATTTAAATCCTGCTAATCATACAGAATGGATAAACAGTTTTGCATACGACGAAAAGGAAGAGTTTGAAAAAGTCATTCAAAAAGAAGTCCATCCCGAAGGAGACCGTTTGCTGCAAATGGGTGAAGTAGTAAGGAAAGTATCCGAAGCTACCGGGAACAAAGCTATATTAGTTACGGATGTCGGACAAAATCAAATGATGGGTATACGTTATTTTAAGTATAGTCAAACCCGCAGTGTAGTTACATCCGGTGGATTAGGCACGATGGGATATGGTTTACCGGCTGCCATCGGCGCCAAGTTCGGTGCTCCCGACCGCACAGTTTGCCTTTTTGTAGGTGACGGCGGATTGCAGATGACAATACAGGAGCTTGGAACCATTATGCAGGAGAAATTGAATGTGAAAATCATCGTACTGAATAATAATTTCCTGGGTATGGTTCGCCAGTGGCAGGAACTATTCTTTGAAAAACGTTATTCGGCAACTGTAATGGAGAATCCGGATTTTGTTGCTATAGCTAAAGCCTATGGCATTGCCAGCAATTCTGTAGAAAAACGGGAAGAATTGGATAAGGCAATTGCTGAAATGTTAGAAACAGACGGCGCTTATTTACTGGTCGCCAATGTAGAAACGCATGGCATGGTTTATCCAATGGTCCCGGCAGGAGGAACAATTACAAACATTATTATGGGTAATAAGGAGGAATAGTTATGAATATGAATGGGAAAACATTATATACCGTTATTATATTTTCGGAGAATACAGTCGGTCTGCTAAATCAGATTACTATTATCTTTACACGCCGGCAATTGAATATTGAAACGTTGTCAGTCTCTCCTTCTGCCATCAAAGGAATTCATAAATTCACGATTACCACCTTTGCGACAAAGGATATGATTGATAAAGTGGTAAAGCAAATCGATAAGCGGGTAGATATTTTAAAAGCTTATTATAACACGGATGAAGACCTGGTTTATCAGGAAATCGCTTTATACAAAGTGAGTACGGAACTATTTATAAAAATGCAGGGAGTAGAAGAACTTATTCGTAAATATAACGCCCGTGTACTTGATATGAATGAAGATTGTATCGTATTGGAAAAAAGCGGACATTATGAAGAAACACAAGCTTTATTTAAAGAATTAAGCCATTCTATCGGTGTCCTCCAATTTATCCGTTCAGGACGGATCGCTATTACCAAAAGCAAAGTGGAGCGTTTAAGCGATATGCTTTCAGCAATGAAAACAAAATTAGATATAAAGAATGGAGACGAGTAAAGTAGGAGAGTTTCATTTCGTGACAGAATCTTATCTCTTAGATTTTAGGGGACGCATTACTATCCCAATGATTGGAACCTATTTATTACATGCGGCATCCATCCATGCAGACCAACGTGGTTTTGGATTCAGTGACATGAATAATAAGCATACCGCATGGGTACTATCCCGTTTAGCTATCGAAATAACGGAATATCCGGGAATGTCTGAAAAAATAACTCTTTATACCTGGATTGAAGATGCCGCACGTCTTTTTACAAATCGTTGTTTTGAATTAGTTAATGCAGAAGGAAAGTCCTTTGGTTATGCACGTTCTATATGGGCAGCTATTGATATGGAAACTCGTCGGCCGACGCCTTTAGATATAGAAGGCTTAAATGTATATAAAGCAGAACGTCCATGTCCTATTGAAAAGCCCGGTAAAATAATGCCTGTTGAAAGTAATACAACTGGTGTTCCTTACCAGATCAAATATAGTGACCTGGATGTAAACGGACATTTGAATAGCATTAAGTATATGGAGCATTTACTAGATATGTTTGATATTACTATTTATAAGCAAAAACAGATAAAACGTTTTGAAATAGCTTATATGTCGGAGGGAAGGTACGGAATGGATCTTTCTTTATACAAAGCTGAAATATCGCCTGATAAATATAATATGGCTATTTGCCACGAAGATAAAGCGATAAGCCGTGCGGCAGTAACATGGGAGTAATAGGATTATTAGTTATATATTAAAATTAGAAAAGAAAATGGCAGTAATGAATTTTGGCGGAGTCGATGAAAACGTTGTAACCCGCGATGAATTTCCTTTGGAAAAAGCAAGAGATGTATTAAAAAATGAAACAGTTGCAGTAATCGGTTATGGTGTACAAGGTCCTGGACAAAGCCTTAATTTACGGGATAATGGCTTCAACGTAATCGTTGGACAGCGTAAAGGAGGAAAAACCTGGGATAAGGCTGTTGCCGATGGTTGGGTACCGGGTGAAACGTTATTTGATATTGAAGAAGCATGTGATAAAGGAACAATTATTCAGTATTTACTTTCAGACGCGGCACAGATCGAAGTATGGCCTCGTATTAAGAAGTATCTAACTCCAGGTAAAGCATTGTATTTTTCTCACGGTTTTGGGATTACTTATAAAGAACGTACCAATATTATACCTCCGGCTGATGTAGATGTGATTTTGGTAGCTCCGAAAGGTTCAGGTACAAGTCTTCGCCGGATGTTTTTACAAGGTAGGGGATTAAACTCCAGTTATGCAATATTTCAGGATGCAACTGGAAAAGCATGGGAAAGAGTTGTGGCTTTAGGTATCGGTGTTGGTTCGGGATATCTGTTCGAAACAACATTTAAGAAAGAGGTATATTCCGATTTGACCGGAGAACGGGGAACATTAATGGGAGCAATCCAGGGATTACTGTTGGCACAGTATGAAGTATTGCGTGAGAATGGACATGAACCATCCGAAGCTTTCAACGAAACGGTGGAAGAATTGACTCAATCATTAATGCCATTGTTTGCAGAGAACGGAATGGATTGGATGTATGCAAACTGTTCAACTACTGCACAAAGAGGTGCATTAGATTGGATGGGGCCTTTCCATGATGCGACAAAACCTGTTTTTGAAAAACTTTATAAAGAAGTAGCATCAGGCAATGAAGCGCAGCGTTCGATAGACACAAATAGCAAACCTGATTACCGTGAAGGACTCGAAAAAGAATTAAAAGCTATACGAGAAAGTGAAATGTGGCGGACTGGTGCAGTTGTTAGAAAACTACGACCGGAAAATAATTAATCGGTAAAGGTTTTATTAAATATCTTATGAAAAAGCGGTTTGCAATCTTTTATTGTAAGCCGCTTTTAATTTGTAATTTTTTCTTATAGAAATAGTTTTCGAATATTTTATTTATATTTGTCAGATATTTAACAGTCGTTTTGAACATACATTGGAAAGAAAAAGTATTTATACACTTCATCATAGATGATGGTAATTTATTGATTTTATGAAATTTTCCATAGATTACCTCAAATTCCTTCTTTCTTTAGTCGTATGTTTCTATATATGGTTGTAATATTTAAAAAAACGACCTGAAATATAAATTAACTAAAAGATTGAGTAACTTTGTACTGACATTTATTATGCTAACTCATGTGTAAAAAAAACATATATATACTATTTGTTTTTGTATTTGCTTTTCTGGTAAGTTGCTCCACTTCACGTCAGCAACTAAAAGACAAAGATCAATACCCTAAACGTGAGTTTCGTGGGACTTGGATACAAACCGTATTCCAGGGGGAATACAAAGATATGTCCCCATCGCAGATGAAGAAAGATTTTATTCGCAAACTCGATTTTCTTCATGATTGCGGAATAAACGCTATTATTTTCCAGGTCCGCCCGGAAGCAGATGCATTTTATAAATCAGACTTAGAACCATGGAGCCGCTTCTTTACCGGTAAGCAAGGTGTCCCTCCTGAAGGAGAATTTGATTTAATGGAATTCCTGATTGAAGAATCACATAAACGAAATATGGAGTTCCATGCATGGCTTAATCCATATAGAGCCGGATTCATTGGAACGACTGAATTTGCGGAGTCTCATATCATAAACAAATACCCCGGTAGATTTGTTAAGTATAATAATCAAATTCTATTTGATCCGGGGCAACCCCAAAATAGGAGGTTTATTTGTGATGTTGTGAGAGATATTGTTAGCCGTTATAACGTAGATGCTATTCATATGGATGATTATTTTTATCCATATCCAGTTGCAGATGAACCTTTCCCTGATGATAGGAGTTTTGAAAGATATGGAAAACGAAAAGGATTTAATGAACAAACACGCAACGATTGGCGCAGGGAAAACGTTAATACATTAATAAAAGAATTGAAGGAAACTATTCTCAAAACAAAATCCTGGGTTCGTTTCGGTATCAGCCCGTTTGGCATATATCGAAATAAAAGAAGTACATCCGATGGATCCGGTAGTGATACAAACGGATTACAAAATTATGACGATTTGTACGCAGATATCTTATACTGGGTTAATGAAGGTTGGATCGACTATAATATACCTCAATTATATTGGGAAATCGGACATACATCGGCAGATTATATAACACTGGCCAAATGGTGGAACGATAATGCTAAGAACATGCATTTATATATTGGCCAGGATGTCGCTCGTACAATGTCGAAAAAACAATTGGAAAAGAAAATGAATTATGTCCGTAACTTACCATATATTAATGGTAATTGTTTCTGGCCGGCAAATGAAATATTGAATAATAACGGTGGCATTGCTGACGAATTAAAACAATATTATCACCGTTATCCGGCATTAATTCCTGCATATACGTACATGAGCGACAAGCTACCATCAGAGGTTAAAAACTTAAGGATAGAGCAAAATAGAGATCAGATATATCTGAAATGGGATGCAGTACATGGAAATAAGGATAATGCCTCATCAAACTATTTTGTAGTTTACGGCTTTGGAAAAAAAGAAAAGATAAACTTAAATAATCCAGCAAATATTGTAGAAATTACACAAGAAAATTATATCTTGTTACCTAATACAAATAGTACCCGTCATTTTCAATATGTTATAACGACCGTGGATCGTTATCATAATGAGAGTAAAGGTAGAAAGATAAAAATTAAATTATAGAGTATGTTCGACGAAAGATGCAATAAATATACAGATTGTGCCTCTTGCGAACAATTTCGGAAGGACATCTTTAAATTTCGCAGTCTTCCAAGAGGTATGTTCATGCCTCGGGAAAGATGTTCCAGAAATATCATCTATTTCATTTTGAAAGGAGAAGTGTGGGTAAACAGTGATGAACATCCTGATACCATACTTCGTGAAGGAGATTTTATTTTACAACCTGTTGGTTCTCATGTGGAATTCAGAATACATACTGCTACCGAATCTATACTCTATTTATTTGACCGATTACAAAATGTTTGTGATACACGTTTT